>JAFGCM010000050.1 GCA_016932635.1 Candidatus Omnitrophota bacterium | reverse complement strand
GCCTTGGGTTCTTAAAAAGCAGGATTAAAACAAACTAATGATCGAGATTGACCTTTTACCTTTACAATTTCGAGACAAAAAGCACATTGCTTTTGAAACTATCTTTAAAAAGAAAATGCTGATTATTATTTTCGGCTGCTTGGTCTCGTTGCATCTGCTGATTATTATGGCAACTTTGTTCAACGCCGGCAGATTGAATAAGTTTACCCGCAGATGGCAGGGTTTGTCTTCCAAGAAAGAACAGGTTAATCAGGTAAAGAATAGGCTCAATCAGATTAATCAAAAAATTCCTTTGATTGAACAATTAATCAACGAGCGGGTATTATGGTCAAAAAAATTAAACGGCATCAGCGACTTAATCGCCGGAGGTATCTGGTTAAACGAACTTTCTCTTGAAGAAAAAAGCCCTGATGCTCAAGGAAACAGAGTGCAATATCTGGTCTTAAAAGGCAGCGCCGCCTCGCAAACCAAAGATGAGCCTGCGCTGATTGGCAGATTTATGCAGAACTTAAAGAACGAGCCTTGTTTTTCTGAAGATTTCTCTGAGATTGAATTAGGCCCGATAAAGAAAAGGCAGATTAAACAAACCGAAGTGATGGACTTCATTTTGTTTTGCCGTTTTAAAAAATGAAAAAACAATCTATCGTAGAAATTCTTAAGAAGAAATCCCAGCTTCAGTCTTACGGGCTGATGGCCTTAGCCTTAATTTATTTATTTTTTGTTATTGTCCCTACGGCCAAAGGACTATTGGTCAAACTACTTGAGGTGGGGCAGCTTAAAGCGATGACGCTGAAGACAACAGAGGATTGGAGAAATATTGAGGCCTTAAAGAAAAGGGTCGCTGAGCTTAATCAGAAAATAGATAGTTATGAAAAAAAATTGCCCGGCGAAAAAGAAATTCCCGCGATCTTGGAGTATTTATCTGCGGCGGCCAAAGAGCTGGATTTGAAACTTACCGAGATCAAACCTGTTGAGCAGACTAAAGAGCAAGATCAGGTCGGTGCCTTCTATTATAAAGCACCGATCCTTTTATCTGCCGAAAGCCCATACCATAACCTGGGACGTTTTATCAATAAACTGGAGAATGCCGACAGATTTATGAAGATCAGCAACATTAAGATATTGGCCAATCCAAATAGCCCGGGGATCCATTATGTTCAGCTGACCGTAGTAACTTATGTAATGAAGTGAACAGAGTTACTTAAATGAAATATTTACTCTCGATATTAATATTATTTGCTTTTAGCTTGGTTTTCGCTGAGCAGGAAGAAGGAGCCTTTGTTTACAATGATCGAGGCCGGCGTGACCCTTTTCTTCAGCTAGTCGATGAACAGGGAAGATACTTGAGCGAGGAAGCCGGTTTAGCCAATACTCCTTGTGCGCTCAATCTTTCAGGTATTCTCTGGGATGCTCAAGGAGGAAGTTCCGCCTTAATTAACAATGAAATCTTACAGGTCGGCGCGGCTATATCGGGATATACTATCGAAGGTATTACTCAATACAGCGTCAAGGTATCTAAAGACGGGCGGGAATATATATTGAGGTTATCTCAAGAAGCGGAGGAATAGAAAATGAATAAGTTCATACTGTTTTGTTGTTTTGCCTTAATTTGTAATATTGGTATTGCGCAAGAACAGCCTCAGCCGCAAGAATCTGTATTGTCGGCAAAAAAGACTGCGTCTGGAAACATCACTGTTGAATTTAAAGAGGCCAACATCCACGATGTCTTAAAGATTATTTCTTATAAAAGCGGAATAAATATAGTTGCCGGAAAGGACGTTGAGGGCACGGTAACTATCACCTTAGTGGATGTGCCTTGGGAACGCGCGTTGGATGTGATTTTAAAGAATAACGGCTTTGTTTATGAGCGTGATAAGGATATTATCAGGGTTACTACAGTGGATAATCTAAGTAAGGAAGAGCTGGCCACGGAGCTGTTTGTGCTTAATTATGCCAATGCCCAGACGGTTTCCTTGGCTATTGGGGAGATGCTCACCGACCGAGGAAGGATAAAATTTGATCAGCGTACCAACCAACTCTTAGTTACCGATGTGCCCAGCAACCTGTATAAAATTAAAAATGTCGTGGAACGCCTGGACCAGAAAACCGCCCAAGTAATGATTGAGGCCAGAGTTATCGAGACCGTTTTGGATGCCGATGAGCGCTTGGGTATTGATTGGACCGTTCAGTCTTCTTTAACCGGCGCCAGTACCCAGACCAGGTTTCCTTTGCCGATGATGGGCGCAAAACAGCTCGACCGGCCGGCTGCCCTAACAGAAGGAACTGGAACGGTGACCCTGGGGACCATATCTTTCGCAAATTTACAACTTGCTCTGGAGATTTTAAAATCCCGTTCAAACACCAAGACGCTCTCTAACCCCAAAATCATTACCTTAAACAATAAAGAGGCGGTAATCCATGTCGGCAGGAACTACAACATTCCTTTATACGAGAGGAATTCTTCGACCGGCCAGATGGAGATTACCGATTATAAAAAAGAGCAGATTGGCATCAAATTAACCGTTACCCCCCATGTCAATGCCCAAGGTGAGATCACAGTAGATTTACATCCGGAGGTCAGCTCTTTTCTGCAGTTTGATAATTACGGCAACGTGCAGGCGCCGGTTTTTTCTACCCGTGAAGCTACTACTCAAGTAATGGTGAAAGATGGAGAAACTATCGTTATCGGCGGGTTAATTAAAGAAGAGGCGGTAGATTACGTGAAGAAAATTCCTATTTTAGGCGATTTGCCATTATTGAAGCACCTGTTCAGCAAAACCAATAAAACAGTGGACACGACAGATTTGATTATTTTTGTCACGGTCAAACTTTTAAATCCGCAAGGTGAAGAGTTAAAAAATGTATCAAGAAATCCTGATTAATGTTGAGCCTCAAGAGCGGCGCGTAGCCATCATAGAAAATAAGGTGTTAGAAGAATTCTATGTAGAAAGGCAAGGCACGCAGAGGTTAGTAGGAAATATTTACAAAGGGGTAGTCGAGACAATTGTGCCGGCTATTGGGGCAGCATTTATCAAGATCGGCTTAGAAAAAAACGGATTTCTTTATGTTAATGATTTAGTGCATCCGGATTACGAAAAGATGACCGAGAATATTGATAAGTCTTCCGTCTATGAAGGAACAGTATCTGACAAAAATCGTTTTACTGAGCCGGTCAATATCAAGGAAGTATTAAAGGCCGGCCAGGAGATTTTGGTACAGGTAGTTAAGGAGCCTTTGGGGACTAAGGGCGCGCGTTTAACTACACATCTTTCCTTGCCGGGAAGACATCTGGTCTTGATGCCCTGTGATAAGCATATGGGGATTTCTAGGAGAATTCAGAACAGCCAGGAGCGCCTGCGCCTGCGTGATTTGCTGAAGAGTTTAAATCCGGAGCAAAATCTAGGCGTAATTATCCGCACCGCCGGAATCGGAGCCAGTAAAAAAGAATTTGCCCAGGATTTACGGTACCTGGTGAATCTCTGGCGCAGAATAAAATTATCCGCCCAGAAAAGTTCTGCTCCAGCCTTAATCCACGAAGACTACGATTTAGTTTTACGGATTATCCGGGATAAGTTCTCACATCAGGCTAATCGGCTGCTGGTAGATAGCAAGGAAGAATATAAGCGGATTATCCGCTTCTTAGGCATTTTTTTGCCCGGGTTGAGATCGCGGGTTCAATGTTTTCATTCGCCGGTACCCCTGTTTGAGAAAAAAGGGGTAGAAGATGAAATCGGCAAGATTTATGACCGCAAGGTAATTCTGAAATCAGGCGGCTATATCATGATCGAACCCACAGAAAGCTTAGTCGCCATCGATGTCAACAGCGCTCGCTTTACCGGCAAAAAAAACCCGGAAGAAAACGCCTATCTCGTTAATGTCGAGGCGGCCAGAGAAATTGCCCGGCAAATCAGACTGCGCGATGTCGGCGGAATCATTATTATCGACTTTATCGACATGAAGCTGCCCAGCCATCGAAAAAAGGTATTTGATGTCTTATCCGAGGCAACTAAGCGTGACTATGCCAAAACAGACATCTCTACCGTATCTGAGCTAGGTCTAATTGAGATGACCAGGCAAAGAGTGAGGAAAAGCTTAGAAAGCGTGGCTTATCAACCCTGCCCTTATTGCCAAGGAAGAGGGTTAGTTAAATCCCCGGTAACTATGGCCATCTTAGCCTTGAAGAAAATCAAGCAAACAGTTCAGAAGGTGAACAGAAAGACCATCCTAGTCTTTACCCACCCGCAAGTTGCCTCCTACCTCTTAAACCAAAACAGGCTGTCTCTTTACAATCTAGAGAATAGGTTCAGATCAAAGATTTTTATTAAAGAAGACTCAAGCCTGCATATGGAAGAGGTCAAGCTGGAAGTCGTGTAGTAAATGGCTTGACAGAACTACCGAATTATGCTAATATGTCAGGACAAAATAAGGGAGATGCTATGTATGCGATAGTTGCAGTGGGGAATAAGCAGTTGAAGGTTGCCGAAAATGAGGAGTTCTTGCTGGAGATCCCCGTTAAAGCTAAACAAAAGATACTCATCCTGGATCAGGTGTTATTAATAGTGAAGGACAAAAAGGCGCAAATGGGTAACCCCTATCTTAAAGGCGCCAAGGTCAACTGTGAAGTCATCGCCCGTGTTCAGGGTGTGAAGAAGATTGCCTTTAAGTTTCGCCGCCGTAAAAGCTCAGAATGCAAAAAAGGCAGTCGCCAGCACCTGGTCAAAGTTAGGGTAAAAGAGATAGTAATAAAGAGCGCATAATATTTGCCTATTTGAGGTCAATTCAAATATCAGAAGTTCAAATTTAAAATTAAAAATTATTAAAAATAGGATTAATCTTTTTTAATTTTGAATTTTAAGTTATAATTTTGCATTTTTCATTTTGATTTTGAATTAAATCGATATTTGTTTGGTATACACTAGGGAGGTTGAAGAAGATGGCGCACAAAAAGGGCATGGGTTCCAGCCGTAACGGCCGCGATAGTCATTCGCAGCGCTTAGGGGTTAAACGCTTTGCCGGTCAGGCCGTGAAGGCAGGGACTATTCTAATCAGGCAGAGAGGCACTAAGGTTTTTCCCGGAATAAATGTGGGTATAGGTAAGGACCATACCCTGTTTGCCAAGGTTGATGGTACAGTGGTATTCAAAAATCCGCGCCTGGTTTATGTAGAAAATAAAGCCTAAACCCGGCAATGATTGATAGTGTGCAAATAGAAATACGTGCCGGCAAGGGAGGCAACGGCTGCAATAGTTTTACAGGAAAAAGATTTACCCGCTCTTGGCGCCCTGATGGTGGAGGCGGTGGTCGGGGCGCAGATATAATTATCCAGGTAGATAAAAATAGTTTTAGCCTGGAACGGCTGCGTTATAAGCAGTGCTGGCGAGGGGAAAACGGCCAACACGGTCAAGCAAATCGCAAAAAAGGGGCGCAGGCACGCCCCTATATTATTAAAGTGCCTGCCGGTACAATTGTCCGGGATATAGATAATAACCTAATTTTACGCGACTTAGTTGAGTCAGATGAGCAATTGCTGGCAGCCCAGGGAGGCGAGGGCGGAAAAGCAAATGCGCGCAACCGCCAGGCCACAGCTGGTTTACCCGGGGAACATAAGCATCTTTTTTTAGAACTAAAGCTGGTTGCTGATGCCGGGATAGTGGGATATCCCAATGCCGGTAAATCCAGCTTACTTTGCCGGGTATCGCAAGCCCACCCTAAAATAGCAAGTTATCCTTTTACTACAACTGCGCCGTCTCTGGGGGTAGCGAAATTTGCCGATTTTGCTCAACCGCAGGGCCTGATCCTGGTAGAACTTCCGGCTGTTGTTAAAGACGCGCATTGCGGCAAGGGTTTAGGCTTAGCTTTTTTACGCCACGCTGAGCGAGCCCGGATGTTGATTCATTTGATTGATCTGGCGGCCCTGGATGGCCAGGATCCGGTAGAAAACTACTATAATTTGAATCAGGAACTTGAGTTTTATAATCCTCTGTTCGCGCAGAAGCCGCAAATACTAGTGGCCAACAAAATGGACCTGCCCCAGGCAAAAACCAATTTAACTAATTTTTGTTCCAAAATTAAACAAAGGGTCTATCCTATTTCTGCGCTAAACGGTCAAGGAATTGAAGAGCTGCTGATGAGTTTAAGGGCGCGATTATCTTAAAATGGACTCAAGATGAAAAGAAAGCTACCCGGTAAAATAAAAAGGATTGTGGTTAAGGTAGGCAGCGCTATTTTGACCACAGAGGGCTTGGGAATCAATAAAGCCTGGGTTAAGAGTTTGGTGGCCCAGATTGCGGCCTTGGTTAAAAAAAGTAATCTAGAGGTAATTTTAGTTACCTCTGGGGCCATTAGCGCAGGGATGGGCGTATTGGGTCTTTGCGCTCGGCCGAAGCTCCTACCGCCTCAACAAGCAGCAGCGGCGATCGGACAAGGTCAGTTAATGAAGATCTATGACAGCCTGTTTAGGGCCCAAAAGCTTTTGACAGCACAAATTCTCTTGACTCGGGACGATTTAAGCAGCCGCAAGAGATATCTGAACGCAAAAAACACGCTGCTGACACTGTTAAACTATAAAACTGTGCCGATTATTAATGAAAATGATACGGTTTCTGTGGATGAAATAAAATTTGGCGACAATGACAAATTATCTGTTTTGGTAGCTAATCTAGTCCAGGCGCAGTTATTGATAATTCTTTCCGATGTCGATGGACTTTATGCAAAAGGCACGCTCGTATCTGTGGTGGAGAAGATTGATAGCCAGATAGAAAGGCTGGCAGAAGGCACTAAAAGCCGGCTGGGTACGGGCGGGATGATTAGTAAATTAGAGGCAGCCAAGATCTGCTGCGCTTCAGGAATTACCTGTATTGTTGCTAATGGCAGGACCCCCGATATATTACTTAGGTTGATCAAGCACGAGGAACTGGGGACTTTATTTTTGCCCAATAAACAACTGGTAGCTAAAAAAAGCTGGATCGGTTATAGCGCCAAAATTAGCGGCCAGATTGTTGTTGATGCCGGCGCAAAACAGGCGCTGGTGGCTAGAAAGAAAAGCCTGCTCTGTAAGGGGATAGCCAAAGTGCACGGTAACTTCGCCTCGGGAGATACGTTAAGCATTTTGGATACAGAACATCGGGAGTTTGCCCGTGGGCTGACTAATTATTCTTCCAGTGAATTAGATAAAATTAAAGGCCAAAGCAGCGATCAGATTAAAGCGATATTAGGTTTTAAATATTATGATGAAGTAGTGCATCGTGATAACTTGGTGATTCTATGAAGATCAAGCAGTATGTTATCAATATGGAAAAAAAGGCTAAAGCTGCTTCCTGGGTTTTGCCGAGCGTACCAACAGAAACTAAGAATAGGATTTTGCTGGCCCTGGCCGATAGCCTGCTTAAGAATAGAACGAAGTTGTTCCGGGCCAATAGAAAAGATCTTGCTCAGGCCCAAAGGCAAGGCTTAAGCCAGGCTTTTCTCGACCGGCTTTTGCTCGATGAAAAACGTATCGACGCGATGGCTCAGTCACTGGAAAACATTGCCCGCTTAGCTGATCCGGTTGGCCAGGTCATTAAAAGTTACCGTCGGCCCAACGGACTATTGATTAAAAAGGTGCGGGTGCCCATTGGGGTGATTGCCATTATTTATGAGGCCAGGCCCAATGTTACCAGCGATTGTATCGGACTCTGCCTGAAATCGGGCAATGCGGTAATCTTGCGTGGTGGCAAAGAAGCGCTCAACTCTAATTTAGCCGTATTTAATATCTTGTCCCAAGTGATTAAGAAATATCACCTGCCCGAGGGGGCAATTAATTTAATTAGGCATAGCCAGAGAAAAGCGATCGATATCTTACTTAGTCAGCAAAACTACATTGATTTGGTCATACCGCGCGGGGGAGAGGGCTTGATTAGGTTAGTCAGCAAGAAATCGCAGATTCCGGTAATTAAACATTACAAAGGAATCTGCCACGTTTATGTAGACCAGGCCGCAGACTTGAGCCTGGCCCGCAAGGTGGTTTTTAATGCCAAGGTCCAGCGCCCAGGTGTATGTAATGCTATGGAGACTTTGCTCGTCCATCGCGCTGTGGCTAAAAGATTTTTACCCGAAATGATTAGAAAACTGCAAGCTGCCGCAGTAGAGATTAGAGGCTGCCCGCAGGCACGCAGGATTGTTAAAACGTTGAAAAAGGCCTCGGCCCAGGATTGGTCGAGGGAATACCTAGACTTAATCTTATCGGTGAAGGTAGTGCCTAGCTTAAAACAGGCGATCGAGCACATTAATCGTTATGGTTCCAGACATTCCGATGCGATTATTAGCCAGGACCGCCTCCGGCAAAAAGAGTTTTTAGACGGCGTGGACAGCGCCTGCGTCTATGTCAATGCCTCGACGCGTTTTACCGACGGTTATGAGTTTGGCTTAGGCGCAGAGATGGGCATTAGCACTGATAAAATCCACTGCCGTGGCCCAATGGCCTTGGAAGAACTGACTACTTATAAATACAAGATTTTCGGCAAGGGGCAAATCCGGACTTAGCGATGTCAAAATTTAGGCGCATTGGGATACTGGGCGGCAGTTTTAATCCAATTCATTTAGGCCACTTGGCCATAGCCGAGCAGGCCAGAGAAAGTTTACGCCTGGATAAAGTAGTCTTTATTCCGGCCAATATCCCGCCGCATAAGCAAATAAAAGGGTTTGCCTCGGCCCAAGAAAGATATTACCTGACTCAACTCGCTTGCCAGGGGAATCCGGATTTTCAAGTTTGCGATTTAGAGATTATTCGTGGCGGCGTCTCTTATTCCGTGGAAACACTCAAAGAGTTAAAGTCTATTTACCCTAAGGCGAGGTTATATTTTATTGCGGGTGCGGATTTCCTAACTGAATTTTCTGCATGGAAGGCTATCGGGAAATTAAAGAGCTTGTGTACATTTGTGGTTGCCCCCAGACCGGGACACCCCTTAAAAAGGCTACCTAAAGGTATGCAGGCTATAGACGTGGCAGCTTTAGAAATTTCTTCGACTGTAATTCGTAACCGGCTGAAAAAAGGTAAATCTATCCGCTATCTTGTTCCGGAAAAAGTGCAGCAGTATATCTTGAGAAAGAGATTGTATCGTTAAAATTATTGCATCTTTTGGCAAGTTGTGGTACAATGAAAAAAATTAAAAGGAGGTGAAAGATGGAGGCGTATTGTGTAAAATGTAAAGGCAAAAAAGAGATGAAGGATGCCCAGAAAGTAACTATGAAGAATGGGCGTACGGCGATGAAAGGCAAATGTCCGGATTGCGGCACTTCTCTTTTTAGAATTATGAAGGGTTAAATAGTTTTTAAAAGGGGGGACCAAGAATAAAATCGCGTCCTAAAGCTTTATTTATTGCTAAGATTGTTCAAGATAAAAAGGCCGAAGATGTAGTAATATTGGATATGCGAAAAGTTTCCAATATTACGGATTTTTTTATTATTTGTAGCGGTAACTCTACCCGCCAGGTTAAGGCTATCAGCGATCATATTATCGAAAAACTGAAAATGCGCGGGCAAAGGGTTTGGCATATCGAAGGTTACCAGCAGTCGGTCTGGGTATTATTAGACTACGGCGATACAGTGGCGCATATCTTTACTACACCTACCAGGGCGTTCTATGATTTAGAGAGATTATGGTCCGATGCGCCGTTATTAAAACAAAAATGAGCAAAGCAGCTAAGCCCAAAAGTAAAAAGGTATTATTAAAGCAAAGACGAAAACTCTTGCTTCAGGTTGAGGAGTTCGCCGGGCTTTATGAAGTAAGTAAATCCATCACTTCTACCTTAAAGCTTTCCCAGGTATTAAGACTAATCACAAAAAAGGCCTGCCAGATTATGAAGGCCAAGGGCTGTTCCTTAAGGCTGATTCATGAGCATAAGAAGGAACTGGTGCTACAGGCGCATTACGGATTGAATCAGCGTTCACACCTGCGCAAAGGGAATATTAAAATCGGCCAGAGTATCGCCGGCAAGGTGCTTCAACATAGACATTATTATATCAGTAAGGACTTATTTCGAGATGCGCGCTATCAGGACCGCTATATTGTTCGCAAGGAAAACTTTCGTTCTCTGCTTTCAGTGCCTTTGATTGAGAAGGGTAAGACCTTTGGGGTTTTGAGCAGCTATAGTAAGCACCCTAATTATTTTCACCGTGAAGATGCAAAGCTGCTTTCTTTATTTGCCGCTCAGGCTGTGGTGGCTATTGCCAATGCCCGGTTATATGAACAGGCCCGGGCCAATTATTTGGGCGCCATCAGATTTTTATCCAACGCCTTGGATGCCAAAGATCGCTATACTGCCGGACATTCTGAGCGGGTAGCAAAAATAGCCTTGCATATTGCCCTGCAGATGCGGCTTTCGGATATGCAGAAAGACGCACTGCAATATGCCAGCTACCTGCACGACCTGGGAAAGGTCAGTATCGACATCCATACTTTAAGAAAGTGCGGTCAGCTAACTAAAGAGGAATGGCGCAGTATTTATAAGCATCCTCAGATCGGGGTGCAAATTGTCAGCAATATCAAGGCCCTAAATAATCTGGTGCCGATTATCTTGCACCATCATGCCCGTTATGCAGGCGGTGGATATCCAGACAAAAATATCAAGTCGGAAAACATTCCTATCGGCTCGCGCATTTTGGCCGTAGCCGATGCCTTTGAAGCCATGATTTCCCACCGTCCCTACCGAAAAGCACTTTCTAAAGACGAAGCCATCTGCGAATTAAAAAAATGCTCCGGTACGCAGTTTGACCCCACGGTGGTTAATGCCTTTATCAAGGTTAAGGCCTTAAGTTCTAACTAAAATTCCAAATTGATGGCAAAATTTAGGAACAGATTATTTCTTTCCATCCTTATTGTTACTGTTTTGACAGGTATATGTTACCTACTCTTCCTGTTTCAAATCAGCTTAAGAACCGAACAGCTTAATCGGCTGCCCAAGATAGCCTTTTCGGTATTGACGATAATTGTTTTAGCGATTGTCTCTGTAGGCTTAATTTCTCTTTTCTTTGCCCGGGCAATCAATCGCCCGATACGAAAGTTAATCCAGGCCCATCAGGCGATAGCCAGAAGAGATTTTGATCAACATCTGAAAATACACACTTTTCAGGAAATTGAGGAATTAATTTCTAGTTTTAATTATATGGTCGAGCAATTAAAAAACTATAAAGACCAACTAAGCAAGCAAAGACAAAACCTGGAGCGGATTGCCCAAGAGCGGACCAGGGAATTAAGCTATATTTATTGCATCGGCCGCGAGGTCTCTTCCAGCCTCGAGCTGGAGGAGGTGTTAGATACGATTAGTAAAAGGACGGCTGAGGTATTGGATTTAAAAATTTGCGCCATACTTTTAATAGATGAGGTCATTGCCGATAAATTGAGAGTGATGTGCGCTCAAGGGATTAATCTAAAAAAAATAGAAAGACAGACGATCAGAAAAGGCGAGGGCATCTCCGGATGGGTATTGGAAAATAAGGAAGCCATCTTAGTTAATGACCTGGAACAGGATGAGCGTTTTATTGCCAGAACTAAAGAGCGTTATTATACCGGAAGCATTATTTCCGTACCCATTGAGGCCAAGGGCAAGATTATCGGCGTAATTAATGCCAACAATAAAGCTACCGGAGAATCATTCAAAAAAGATGATTTGTTGCTGTTGCAAGAGGTGACCACCGAGTCGGCCATGGCTATTGAGAATGCCCTGCTTTATAAAAGTCTGAAAGAAATTTATATACATACAATTTCGGCCTTGGCCAGTGCCTTGGAGGCCAAAGACCATTATTCGCGCAGTCATTCAGAAAACGTTACCCGCTATGCTGTAGCCATTGCTGAGGAAATGGGCTTGACTGCCTCTGATATCGAGGTGATCCGTCAGGCTTGTCAATTGCACGATTTGGGTAAAATCGGTATCCATGATTATATCTTGACTAAGGCCGGTGAGCTTTCTCCGGAGGAATGGGACGAAATAAAAACACATGCCTTAAGAGGAGCACAGATTTTGCAGCCGATGGGTTTTCTGGATGAGGTCTCCCAGCTGGTTAAACAGCATCATGAGCGATTTGACGGTAAAGGCTATCCTTCCAGCCTGAAGGGTCAGGATATTCAACTGGGAGCCAGAATTATGACCGTAGCTGATTCTTTTGATGCGATGATTTCGGAACGGCCGTATCGTAAGGCCTTGAGTTTACAGCAGGCGATAGGGGAATTAAAGACCAATAGCGCAACGCAGTTTGACCCGGGAGTAGTGAAGGCTTTTTTAAAGCTATTAGAAGCCCACCCGGATATTATCAAGCAGGTTGGTCCCAGAAAGAAAAATTAAGCTTCGAGATATGAACGCCGCGCAAGAATTAACTCAACTGATTCAGAAGACACTGTTGGACAGCTTCGGCCCCAATATATTAGGGCCAACCCCCGAAGTCAATCTCACCCCGCCCAAAGATAAAAAATTTGGCGACTTCTCTACTAATCTAGCCCTGGTCTTGGCTCAAAAGCAGGCCGATCAGCCTTTAAAAATTGCTGCGCTGCTGCGGGCAAACCTGGAAAAAGAACTCACCCGCAGTAGTTTAAAAAAGCAGATTGCGAAGATTGAGGTACAGGGCCCGGGCTTTATCAATTTTTATTTAAACCCGAGCTATCTTTATAAAATTTTACTAGAGATCGGAAAGCAAAAATATAAGTTTGGGTCAAGCCCCCGCAGCGCGGGTAAGAAGATACATATCGAATTTGCCAGCGCCAATCCTACCGGACCGTTGAATGTTGCCCATGCCCGCCAGGCAGCATTCGGCGATAGCTTGGCTAATTTGCTCGAATTCCTGGGAAACAAGGTAACCCGCGAATACTATTTAAATGATGAGGGGCTGCAGATTGAGCTCCTCGGCGAATCTGTATCTGCCAAATATCTGCAATTTTGCGCAATTCCGACGCAGTTTCCCGCCTCCGGATATCAAGGGAAATATATTAGCGACCTAGCGCAGAAATTATTTCGTCGATACGGCCGCAAATTAGCCAGCCCAGAAAAAAAAGCCTTTTTTTCTGAGTTTGCTTACCGCAATATCCTTAAGGAGATCAAACAAGACCTGAAAAGTTTCGGGGTTAACTTTGATAGTTGGTTTAGCCAAAGAAGCCTGAGTGAATCGGGTAAAATTAAGAAAGCATTAGGGTTATTAAGAAAAAAAGGATTTATTTATCAAAAAGATGGGGCCTGGTGGCTGGCCTCCACTAAATTTGGGGATGATAAAGATCGGGTAGTAATTAAAAGCGACGCTAAGCTGACCTATATTACTGCGGACATTGCTTATCATCAGACTAAATTTAAACGCGGGTTTTCGCAAATGCTCAACGTCTGGGGTCCGGATCATCATGGCTATATCGGGCGGATTAAAGCCGCCATCAGCGCCTTAGGCTACGATGCCGAGCAGCTAAAGGTATTAATCGTGCAGCTGGTCAGTCTCTCCCAGGCGGAAAAGATTATTCCGATGTCTACCCGGATGGGCCAATATGTGAGCTTAGCCGACATCATTAAAGCGGTAGGAAAAGACGCAGCCAGATTTTTCTTCTTAATGCGCAAAAAGGACGCCCATTTAAATTTCGACTTGGCGCTGGCCAAAAAACAGTCATTGGAAAACCCGGTGTATTATATTCAATATGCCCATGCCCGGATTGCCAATATTCTAAAATTTGCCCAAAAGGACAAAAACATCAAGCTTAATTCGCCAAGGAACTTAGAGCTTTCTTTGCTAGACAAACCTGAAGAATTGAGCTTGATTCAAATTTTAAGAGAGTTCCCAACGGTTGTGGCTTCCTGCGGCCAAGGCCTGGAACCGCACAGAATGACTGTCTATTTGCAAGATTTGGCCAAGACCTTCCATAATTACTACGAAAAATACCGCGTAGTCTGCGATAATCCGGCCTTGACGCAAGCCAGGGTGGTGCTGATTGCTGCCGTCAAGATAGTCTTAAAAAATGCCTTAGGGCTTCTGGCGATCCGGGCGCCGGAAAGTATGTAATGTTTGCCTCGCTAAAACTCTACCTCAAACAAAATATCGAGCTGAAAGACTTGGTTCAGACTTTAGTAGAATATAATTATCAGTCCTCGGCCCAGGTGGATCAGGAAGGCGACTTTAGCCGCCGGGGAGGTATCATAGACATCTTTCCCGTTACCTTCGAGAATCCCTTGCGCATTGAACTCCTAGGCAGCCAAATACATAGCTTGCGCAGTTTTGATTTAATCTCCGGAAGAACTTTAGAAAACCATCAGCTGGCTATTATTTTGCCCAGAAAGATTTTTCAGGCCGGCCGGGTGAAAGAGATTTATACAGGCTTTGCTGATCAGCTTCCTCTGGCCAATTTTGTGGATTTAGAAATCGGGGATCTGGTAGTTCATGTCAATTATGGTATCGGCCGTTATTTAGGAATAAAGGAACTAAAAGTCGAAACCGGCTTAGTTAAGCATCTAGTCGTTGAATATGCCGAAGGCGATAAGCTGTATGTGCCTGTTCAGGATCTGCATTTGCTGAACAAATATATTGCCTTTATGGGCCGTCCGGCGCGACTATCAAAACTGGGCACTAAAACCTGGCAAAAGATCAAGACAAAAACTAAACAAGGCATTTTTTCTTTGGCCAGCGAACTAATCAGGATTCAGGCGGCGCGCGCAAGCCTTGAGGGGTTTAGCTTTTCTCAAGATCATGATTGGCAGAAAAAACTGGAGCAGTCTTTTCCTTATCAAGAAACCCCGGATCAGGCCAAGTCAACTTTAGAGGTCAAACGGGATATGCAGTCTTCCCGGCCGATGGACAGATTGCTTTGCGGAGATGTCGGCTATGGCAAAACCGAGGTAGCGCTGCGCGCTGCCTTTAAGGCAGTGATGGATAACAAACAGGTAGCGCTTTTGGTACCGACGACGATTTTAGCTGAGCAGCATCTCTATACCTTTATGCAGCGACTAAAGGACTTTCCTGTAAATGTCCAGATGCTCAGCCGTTTCCGCAGCCTCAAAGAACAAACCCAGATTATCGCCGGTCTAAACTCCGGTGTGGTGGATATCGTTATCGGCACACATCGGCTGCTTTCCGATGATATTCAGTTTAAAGACTTGGGGTTAGTGATTATTGATGAGGAACAGCGCTTTGGCCTTGAGCACAAAGAAAAGTTAAAGCGCTTTCGCCTATTAGTGGATGTATTGACCTTAACTGCCACGCCTATTCCCCGGACCCTGTATATGTCTTTAATGGGCGCGCGTGATATGTCCATCATCAATACCCCGCCCTTAGGCAGAATGCCTATTGAGACTAGAGTCTTGGAATACGATGAAGATTTAGTTAAAACAAGCATCGAGAGGGAGCTGCAAAGAGACGGACAATGCTATTTTGTTTATAACCGGGTTAAAGGCATAGAAAGAATGCAGGAGAAAATCACCCAGCTTCTTCCCCGAGCCCGCGTTGCCTCGGCTCATGGCCAGATGCCGGAAAAAGAGTTAGAGCAGGTAATGTTGAGCTTTATTAAGGGCGAAGTCGACGTATTGGTAACGACCACAATTGTCGAGTCCGGTATTGATATTCCCCGGGCCAATACACTGCTTGTTGAACGTGCAGACCGCTTTGGTCTAGCCGAGCTCTATCAGTTACGAGGCCGCGTCGGCCGGTTTAAATATAAAGCCTATGCTTATTTCTTAGTTCCGCGAGGCTATGTCTTTAACGAGGATGCCAAGAAAAGGCTGGGGGCCATTGAGAAATTTACTGAACTGGGCTCCGGCTTTAAGATTGCCATGGAGGACTTGCAAATTCGCGGCGCGGGAAACCTCTTGGGTCCCCAGCAGCACGGTTTTATTACAGCCGTAGGGTTTGATCTTTATTGTCGTTTATTGAGATTGACTATCGAGGAGCTTGCTAAAAAATGAGCACACTGATTAAAAAAACAATTTTGGCGTTGGCAGTTTTATTAATTTGCTCTCTGGGGAGCTGTTTTGCCCAGACCCAGACCCCTGAACACTACCAGAGAATTGACAAGATAGTAGCTGTAGTCAACAATGAGGTAATTGCCCAGAGCGACATCGAGCGGGTTTTAAGCACTATCGAGGCCGAATACAAAACTACTTATTCCAATCCCCAAGAGCTTAACCAACAACTCGATCAGGCCAAAAAAAATATTATTAGTCAAATGATCGAAGAAAAACTGATTCTTTCCGCAGCTAAGAAAATTGGCATCCGAGTCGATGAAGATAAGGTTAATCAACGCATCGAGCTGTTGAGTAAGAGATTTCCCAGCGAACAAGAGTTTGAGCAGGCCTTGCTTAGTCAAGAACTGACCTTGTCCGATTTGCGCAATAGATTTTTTGAACAGGAAATTATGAGAAATGCGGTTGATTATTTTGTCCGCGCGGAAATTAAAATCGATCTGCCGGAAATTAAAGACTTTTATCAAGAGCACCGCGATGAATTTTGCCATCCTGAAGCTGCCCGGGTAAACAGCATTTTTATTAAAGTAGAGGGGACTGAGGATGAATACGCGAGTTTGCAGCAAGCCAAGTCTATTCTTGAGCGCCTGCAAAGAGGTGAAGGTTTTGCTGCATTGGGCAGCCAGGAATTAGGCCTGATTCAACAGGGGCAATTAATTGAAGAAATCGAGCGGGTGATTTTTGCGCTTGCTCCGGGTGAGTTTAGCGGTGTAATCAAGGTACCCGAGGGTTATCGAATTTTTCAGATAGTGGAGAAAATACCGGCTGTGCCGCTTAATTTTGCCCAAGCCCAAGAAAAAATTAGACAAATCTTATATCGGCAGAAATTCGAAACCAGGTTTAAGCAATGGATGGAAAAACTGAAAGCAGAAGCCGATATTTCAATTAAATAAACCGGGCGAGGATCAGGATGAGTAGACATAAGTTAACTTGCGGCATTACAATGGGAGATCCGGCTGGCGTTGGCCCAGAGGTGGTGCTCAAGGCCTTAGCCGATAGAAAGATTCAGCGCTTAGCAAATTTTATTGTGATCGGTAACTTAAAGGCCTGGGACAGGGCGAGGCGCTTATCAAAAATAAGCTTGCCTGAAGAAACCTTTACTTTATTAGATATAGG
>JAFGCM010000049.1 GCA_016932635.1 Candidatus Omnitrophota bacterium | reverse complement strand
GGCATTATGGAGCACATCGAAGAGGCCGGTATCCATTCGGGAGATTCCGCCTGTGTACTCCCGCCGCATACTTTAAGCGATGATATTATTGGTACCATCAGAAAACATACTTACGCGATAGCTAAAGAGTTACAAGTAGTTGGGCTGTTAAATATCCAATTTGCCGTTAAAGGCGATACTGTTTATGTGCTCGAGGTTAATCCCCGGGCCTCCAGAACCGTGCCTTTTGTCAGCAAGGCCACCGGTATTGCCTTAGCCAAGATTGCCGCGCAAGTTATGGCGGGAAAAAAACTAAGTGCTTTGGGGTTTACCAAAGAGAAGAAAGTAAACCACTATTCCGTTAAAGAATCTGTGTTACCGTTTTCCCGGTTTTCCGGAGTAGATATAATCCTGGGTCCGGAAATGAAGTCAACTGGTGAGGTGATGGGCATCAGTTCGTCTTTCGGTATAGCATTCTATAAATCGCAAGTAGCCGCAGGTTCGGCCCTGCCCAAAACAGGCAACGTATTTATCAGCGTCAGGAATGAGCACAAAAGAGACATTATTTTTATCGCTAAAAAACTTTCCGATTTGGGATTTAAGCTTTTGGCTACTCAAGGGACGCATAAGGTGCTACATTCTAATAATATCGATGCGCAGGTGGTCGGAAAAATCAGTGCGGGAAGCCGGAAGATTCTTGAGCTGATAAAAAATAACCGGATCGGACTGATTATCAATACGCCCTCCGGCAAACGAGGGCAATCGGATATGAAACCAATCAGGAATCTGGCGGTGATGTATGGGATACCCTGTATTACTACTATTCAGGGGGCCCAGGCAGCAGTAAATGGCATCGAGACGGTGTTAAAAGCTGATTTCGAAGTTAAATCTATTCAGGCCTATCATAGATTAAAGTAGCTTAAAATTAGAAGGAGACAGAGAATGCCGAAGTATATTTTTGTTACCGGAGGGGTTGTGTCCAGTTTAGGTAAGGGAATTGCTTCCGCGGCCATCGGGAAACTTTTGGAATCAAGGGGCCTTAAAGTAAGCCTGATTAAATGCGACCCTTATCTCAATGTCGACCCCGGAACGATGAATCCCTATCAGCACGGAGAAGTCTATGTAACCGAAGACGGCGCAGAGACCGATTTAGACTTAGGCCATTACGAACGATTTACCAATGCCAGCCTGGGCCGGGATAATAACATCACTACCGGAAAAATTTATTATTCAGTGATATCCAAAGAAAGAAGGGGCGACTATTTAGGTAAAACGGTACAGATAATACCGCACATCACCGATGAAATCAAAGACAGCATCAAAAAGGTAGCCCATGGACAACGGCTTGATATAGTGATCGTAGAAATTGGCGGCACAGTAGGGGATATTGAGAGCCTGCCCTTTTTAGAGGCGATCCGGCAGCTGCGCCTGGAACTGGGGAAAGATTACGCCATTAATATTCATGTAACCTTAGTACCTTATATCAAATCTGCCGGCGAAATCAAGACTAAACCTACGCAGCACAGTGTAGGCACATTGAGAGAAATAGGCATTATCCCTGATGTGATTATCTGCAGAACGGAAAAAGTCTTAAGCAAGGAAACCAAAGACAAGATTGCCCTGTTCTGTAATGTAGATAAGGAGGCGGTAATTCCGGCTGTAGATGTAAAAACGATTTATGAAGTTCCCTTGGAGTTCAAGAAAGAAGGTTTAGACAGCCTGATTTTGCGCCTGTTGAATTTAAAATGTGAAGATAAAGCCTTAAGCGAATGGAAAAATGCAGTAGTAAAGAGATTAAAGTCTTCCCGGAAAGAAGTAATTATCGCTGTGGTCGGTAAGTATATCACTCTTCAGGATGCTTATAAGTCAATATATGAGGCCTTAGTTCATGGTGCGATTGCCAATCAAGTGAAGTTAACAATAAAAAAAGTCGATTCTGAAGATCTGGCTAATAACAGCACGGAAAGATATTTAGATAAAGCGCAGGGAATTCTTATCCCCGGCGGGTTCGGTTATCGCGGCATCGAAGGCAAAGTCGAGGCGGTAAGATTTTCCCGGGAAAATAAAATTCCTTTCCTGGGGCTTTGTCTAGGGATGCAAACCGCAGTGATAGAATTTGCCCGTAATGTTTGCGGGTTAAAAGGGGCAAATTCTACGGAATTCGATCCAGATACAAAATATCCGGTGATTAGCCTGTTGCAGGAACAGCAGAAGGTAAAAATTAAAGGCGCCACAATGCGCTTAGGTGCCTATCAGTGCAAGCTGACCAGAGGTACTCATGCCTATTTAGCCTACAAGAAAGATAAGATTGTGGAACGGCACAGACACCGCTATGAATTTAACAATCACTACCGGCAAATATTGGAGAAAAAAGGAATGCTTTTTTCCGGAATTTATCCAGGCAAAAATTTAGTGGAAATAATTGAGCTCAAAGACCACCCCTGGTTTGTGGCCTGTCAATTTCATCCGGAATTTAAATCTAAGCCGGATAAACCACACCCCCTGTTTCGCAATTTTATCCAGACCGGGCTAAAATTGTAACATCAAAAATTTATTTTTCCTTGACAACTATCTTTAAAATGGTTATAATTAATCACCAAGATTGATACAATGGCGTGTCAAACTAAAGGACAAAGGCGTTCTTAAAAGCGAAAAAAAGAGAACGTCTTTTATTTTTTTACCCTCTACTGCTTAAAAATTAGGCAAAATGGTCCCCGGAAGACTCGATACCATTCTAGAAGACAGAGAAAAGTCATCCTGCGAACTAATTGAAGTATTGCAGGATATCCAAGATTCCTACAATTACCTGCCAGAAGAGGCCTTAAAAACTGTTTCTCAAAGATTGAATATACCTCTGATTGAGGTATTTCGCGTAGCTAATTTCTATAAGGCCTTCACCCTTAAGCCCCGAGGAAAACATCTGCTAACCGTATGTCTGGGTACAGCTTGTCATGTCCGGGGTGCACCTAAGTTCCTGGATGAGGTTTTGGGGCAGCTGAAGGTTAAACCCGGCGAGACTACCGAAGATAGGCAATTTACAGTAGAGACGGTAAATTGCCTAGGCGCCTGCGCCCTGGGCCCGGTGGTGGTTTTAGACGGCAAATATTATGACCATATGACGGCAGCTAAGTTACGCGCTTTAATAGAGAATTTACGCAAGGATGCAAAGAAGAAGGTAGTAGAATGATTAAACTAAAGACCATCGATCAGGCTGTCATTTTCCAGAAAACGCAGGCAGTTGATAGCCAGGCTAAGCCAATTACTGTAATTGTTTCTTCCGGCAGCTGTGGCCGGGCCTGCGGCTCTTTAAAGGTAATTGAGGCATTTAAGAAGGAATTTAATAAACATCAGCTGGGGGATAAAGTAAAACTGCGCGTCAGCGGCTGTCATGGTTTTTGTGAGCAGGAACCGTTGTTAGTGATTGAGCCCGGAAACATCTTTTATTGCCGAATTAAGCCCGAAGATGTTCCCGAGATTGTAATTGAGACACTGTTGAACAATAGAATAATCGAAAAATTTTTATATACTGATCCGGTTTCCGGTAAAAAGATTTCCCGGGAGCAGGATCTGCCTTTTTATCAGGCACAGGAGCGTAGCGTCTTGGGCCAGAATAAGCTGGTTGATCCCTGCGACATTAATGAATATCTAGCTAAAGACGGATATTCGGCTTTAATCAAGGCCTTAACCTCGATGCAGCCGGAAGAAGTAATTATTGAAATTGAGCAATCAGGTTTAAGGGGCCGCGGCGGCGGAGGATTTCCTACGGGTAAAAAATGGCGTCATTGCCGTCAGGCCGAAGGCTCGCCTAAATATGTTATTTGTAATGCCGATGAAGGAGACCCCGGCGCCTATATGGACCGCAGCGTTTTAGAAGGCAATCCGCATCTGATCATCGAGGGTATGTTGATTGGCGCTTATGCCATTGGCGCAGAGCACGGATATATCTATGTCAGAAATGAATATCCTTTGGCTGTTGAGCACACCAAGGTAGCGTTGGAACAGGCGGAACAACTCGGTCTTTTAGGTAAAAATATTTTAGGAACAGACTTTTCTTTTGGTATCAAGGTGGCCAGAGGCGGTGGCGCTTTTGTCTGCGGAGAGTCCACGGCCTTAATGGCCTCTTTGGAAGGCAAAGTAGGAGAGCCCAGGCCTAAAGATGTGCATACTACCGATAAAGGCTTTAATGAGTTGCCCACAAACTTAAATAATGTGGAGACTTGGGCTAATGTGGCGGCAATTATTGAACATGGCGCACAGTGGTTTGCGGCCAAAGGCACCGCAAAAAGTAAAGGCACCAAGATTTTTGCCCTGACCGGACAGATACGCAACACCGGTCTGGTGGAGGTGCCGATGGGCACTACCTTACGGGAAATAATTTACAATATCGGCGGCGGTTCAGCCACCGGAAAAAAAATCAAGGCCGTGCAGACCGGCGGCCCTTCAGGGGGATGCCTGCCGGAGCAACTGTTTGCTTTACCGGTAGACTTCGAGGAGTTGGC
>JAFGCM010000048.1 GCA_016932635.1 Candidatus Omnitrophota bacterium | reverse complement strand
GATCTTGGTCAGATTGATCTTATTCTTTTTGAACACCACCAAGACATCGTGCAGGGCGCCGACCTTATCTTTGATGGAAAACATAATTGAGGTCTTGTCCCGATCAGATAGCGGTGGAGATTGTTTGCCAATCACCAAGAATCTGGTCACATTATGCGGGCTGTCTTCGATCGCCTGGTGAATTACATTGAGCCGATATTCCCGGGCAGCCAACAGACTCGCAATCGCCGCGCTATTTTGATGCCGCCGGGCCTCTTGCGCGGCGCGCGTGGTGCTGGAGACCGTAATCAGCTCGGCCTGCGGCAGATTACTCCTTAGCCAACTCTTGCATTGCCCGAATACCTGCGGATTAGAAAACACCTTTTTAATTTTAGGCATCGGATAGCGGCTGATCAGATTATGCGATATCTCCAGGTAAATCTCTGAACAAATTAAAAGCGTAGAATTGACAAACATATCCAGCGTATAACTGACTGCCCCTTCAATAGAATTTTCAATGGGCACCACACCGTAATCGGCGTGCTCTTTTTCCACTTCCGCAAAGATATCGGCAATGTTATCGCAGGCGATATAATCGGCGCTGGAGCCAAATTTCTCCAGGCTCGCCTGGTGCGTAAAAGAAGCCGCCGGCCCCAGATAACCAATCTGTAAGGGCTTCTCCATGCTGCGCGAACCGGAGATGATTTCGTTGAACACCGCATTGACTATTTTAGGCTTTAACGGCCCCTTATTCTTCCTGGCCAACCTTTCTAAAATCTTACTTTCGCGTTCGGGGGCAAAGCTTTTCAGCCCGGCCTTTAGTTTCGTCCGGCCGATTTGACTGGCTAAAACCGCCCGCTGATTTAACAACTCAAGTAGATGGTTGTCTATTTGGTCAATCTGTTTGCGTAATTTGATTAGTTTGGACATCTTGAACAGGCTCCTCTTTTTTATAAATTTCCAGGTCGCTGGTTCTGGCCAATTCGCCAAACTCTTCCAATTTTGGCAACTCCTGCAGAGACTGTAAGCCAAACAACTCCAGAAATTCTCTGGATGTTCCGTAGAGAAAAGGTCGGCCGGCAACTTCCTTGCGTCCGGTAATGCGGATCAGCGAGCGCTCTAACAGGGTTTTGATTACCCCGTCTACATTTACTCCGCGGACATCTTCAATCTCCTGACGGGTAATCGGCTGCCGATAGGCAATAATAGCAATGGTCTCCAGGGCCGGATGAGAAAGCTTTTCCTTGCGCGATTTGCTGTAAAACTTCTTCAGCCACTCGGCATATTCCGGGCGCGTCGAGAGTTGGTAGCCTCCGGCCAGCTCCTGAATGCCGAAACTGCGGCCGAAATCCTTGTATTCATTGCCCAATTCGGTAATTAACGATTTAATTTGAGCAACATCGATGTCTTCCAGCACCTCTTTAATTTGCGTAATGGTTAAAGGTTTATCGCAACTACACAATAAGGCCTCGATAATCCTTTTTGCCTGGCTCTGTTCCATTGTCGCTGCTCCCTTATGATTTTGACTGCATATGCGCGGGATGGCGCATAATCTGAATTTCCGAAAAAGCCGATTTTTGTCTGACTGCTATCTCCTTCAGGCGGATTAACTCCAACAGCGCCAAAAAAGTGGCGATGATTTCGGTCTTATTCCTGGCCTGTTCAAACAATTTGGAAAAATATACTACCGGATGAGCAACCAAAAGATGTAATAAATCATGGATCTTCTTCTCAACAGTAAATTCATCTTTGATTATTTCTAAGAATTCTTGTCTGGGGACGTTTTTGAGGATCTTGGAAAAAGCCGAGATTAAATCAAACAGGCTGGCTTCAAAATAGGTCTCCTCAACTTGCCCTTCGCTGCCTAAGATAGGAACTACTTTACGCCGGAACACCTGGCCCTGCTTGTTCTCCAGCTCCTCCAGTCGAAAGGCCGCCTCTTTAAACTTCTTATACTCCAGGAGCCGCTCGATCAGTTCCCGTCGCGGATCGAGCTCTTCTTCTTCAGCCTGTTGTTCATCCGGCGGAAGCAAGAGCCTGGACTTAATCTGCATCAGCGTTGAGGCCATCACCAAAAACTCACCCGCCAGTTTTAAGTCCAAAAGCTGCATCCAATTAAGATATTCCAGATACTGCTCGGTAATTTTAGATATCGGGATGTCGTATATATTTACTTCTTCCTTCTTGATTAAATAAAGCAGTAGATCCAGCGGCCCCTCAAATATTTCTAATTTAACTTTGTATGACATGGTTTTCGTCTGTTGGTCTGCTCCTCTGATAGTCAGTTAGTCCGACCAGCTGACCAGCTGACCAGCTGACCAGTTAATATAGCCCGATTATTTTTTTGACTTCAGTTAAAGTTTGCCGACAAACCGCGCTTGCCTTTTCCCGTCCCTGCTCTAAAATATCCTCAACAGTGCTTTTATGTTTACTTAGTTCCTTTCTTTTCTGGCGAATAGGCTCAAGCAGCTGATTTAGTTTCTCGCCCAAGCGCTTTTTACATTCGGTGCAACCCAATTTTCCCCGGCTGCACTCTTGTTCCAGCTCTTCTATCTGGCCCGGACTAAAAATGCTAAAATAGGAATAGATATTACATTTCTGGGGATGGCCGGGGTCAGTCTTTTTAATCCGCTGGGGATCGGTAAACATTTTTGCGGTTTTCTTCAGCAGCTCATCGGCTGAATCAGAAAGAGCGATAAAATTATCGTAGCTTTTACTCATCTTACGTTGGTCTATCCCCAGGAGCTTAGGCGTTTCGGTTAACAAGCCTTGAGGTTCAGGGAAGACCTCTTTTTTATAAAGATGGTGAAACCGGCGCACAATCTCGCGCGTCAGCTCAAGATGGGCCAGCTGATCTTGCCCCACCGGAACAGCCTGGGCTTTATAAATCAGAATATCGGCGGCCTGCAGCACCGGGTAACCTAAAAACCCGTAGGTATGCAGATTGCGCGTCTTGAGCTCTCTTAACTGTTCTTTATATGTAGGGCAGCGCTCCAACCAACCCAAGGGCGTAATATTAGAAAACAAAAGGTGCAGTTCAGTGTGTTCCGGTATCTGGGATTGGACAAAAATGGTGCTTTTTTCAGGGTTCAGGCCGCAACTCAACCAGTCAATGACATTATCGATAGTGTATTGCCTGATACTTTGCGCATTTTCATATTCGCTCATATGGGCATGCCAGTCCGCTACCATAAAAAAACACTGATATTGGCCCTGCAGGGCAGCCCAATTTTTCAGCGCCCCGACCAAGTGGCCCAGATGTAACGGCCCGGTCGGGCGCATCCCGCTTAATAGACGCTTCATAATCTCCTGGCTACCTTCTCAATTTCAAAACACTCGATCAGGTCGGCGACGTGGATATTTTTAAAGTTGGCTACGGTAATCCCGCACTCATTGCCGGCAGAAACCTCTTTGACATCTTCTTTAAACTTGCGCAAAGAGGCAATCTTTCCCTTAAATATTTCTTCGTTGTTGCGGACCACCCGGCAGTTGGCATTTTTTACAATTTTTCCACCCAGCACCATTGACCCGGCCACATTGCCGGTCTTGGAAATCTTAAAAATCTGCCGCACCTGGGCCTTGCCCAGGAAAACCTCTTTCAGATGCGGCTCCAGCATCCCCTCTAGTGCGCTTTTGATATCGGCGATGGCCTCGTAAATAATATTATATTCGCGCACATCTACCTTTTCTTTTTCCGCTAATTCCTTCGTCCGTGATTCCAGGCCCACATGGAAACCCAGCACTACGGCATTGGAAGCCGCCGCCAGCATAATATCGGACATATTCACATTACCTACGCCGCTATGAATTACTTTAATCGCTACGCTGGAGGTGCCTAACTTTTGCAAGGATTGAATCAGCGCCTCAAGCGAACCCTGGACATCGGCCTTGACCACAATATTGAGCTCCTTGAGCCGGCCTTCCTGAATCTGCTGATGCAGGTCCTCCAAAGTAACGTGCGTAATATTTGCCGTGCCGCGCAGCCTTTTTTCCTCCAGCCGACGCAAGGAAAAATCACGCGCCTTTTTTTCATCCTGCACCACATAAAAAATTTCTCCTGCCTCCGGAACCCCGGAAAGACCGGATATCTCCACCGCATCGGAGGGAAGCGCTTCCTCTACAGGTTCACCGCGGTCATTGCGCATCGACTTGACCCGGCCATAATAATCTCCGCAGACTAAGACATCGCCCAATCTGAAGTGCCCGCTGCGCACTAATATCGTGGCCGTGGGACCGGTGCCCCGGGAAAGCTTGCTTTCAATTACTACCCCCTGGGCCGGACGCTTAGGGTTGGCTTTGAGCTCCAGCATCTCCGCCTCCAATAGAATCATCTCCAGTAAATCGTCCAGGCCATCTCCCGTCTTGGCGGAAACATTCACGGCAATAGTCTTGCCCCCCATATCTTCCGTAGCTAAATTATGCTGGGCCAGTTGAGTCTTGACGCGAGGGAGATTTTTATTAGGTAAATCGCATTTGTTAATCGCCACCACAATAGGCACATCGGCAGCCCGGGCATGGTCAATGGCCTCGATGGTCTGGGGCATGATACCGTCGTCGGCAGCCACAACCAAAACCACAATATCGGTAGCATTGGCCCCCCGGGCGCGCATCGCCGTAAAGGCCTCGTGTCCAGGGGTGTCTAAAAAGGTAATCTCCTTATTTTCTTTCACCGTGACTCCGTAAGCGCCGATATGCTGGGTAATCCCGCCGGCCTCGCGCAGGACTACTTTGGTTTTTCTAATCAAGTCCAGGAGTGAGGTCTTGCCGTGGTCAACATGGCCCATCATCGTTACTACCGGGGCCCGGGGCAGTAGATCTTGGGGCTTATCCTTCTCTCGATGTTCAAGCAAAAGCTCCTCTTCAATGTCAGGAAGGCGCTGGAAAGAAAAACCAAATTGCTCCGTTACAATAGCCACAGTCTTTTCATCAAGCAGCTGATTAATAGTGGCCATAATTTTCAACTGCATCAGCTGTTTAATCAGCTCATTGGGTTTAACCTCCAGCTTCAGCGATAATTCTTTTACCGAAATGGGGATTTTAACACGCAAACATTTTAATTCTTTCTCGGCAACCTTAGGCGGGGCTGGTTCAGCAACTGGTTCAGGGGTCTTTGGTTGTTTTTTGGGGACTTTTAATTCCCGGCGCAAGATTTCGGCAGTTTCCTCATCTAAACTGCTCATATGACCTTTGGCCGGGACTTTGAGCGTTTTGAGTTTCGCCAACAGCTCTTTACTGCTCAGCCCTAATTCTTTGGCTAAAGTATGTACCCGAATACTCATTTAGTCTTCTCGCTTAGTTCCTTGGCCTGGGCAATTATTTTTTCGGCTTTTTTCTTGCCGATACCTTTGGCCTCGGTTAAATCGGAAATTTTTGCCTGGGCAATCTGCTTGATGGTTTTAAATCCGGCCTCGGCTAAAGCCTCCTGGCTCTTCTTTCCGACACCATCAAGAGCGGTTAAGTCCGAAGGAGCGGCTTTTTTCTCTTCGGGCTTCTTGCTGCTTTTGATGTCAATATCCCATCCGGTCAGTTTACAGGCTAAGCGCACATTCTGCCCGCGTTTACCGATGGCCAGAGAAAGTTGATCATCGGCAACTAACGCTTTAGCCTTCTTTTTTTCCGAGGCGATTTCCATCTCTAATACCTTGGCCGGACTTAAGGCCCCGGAAATATATTCTTGAGGGTCTTTATTCCAGCGGATGATGTCGATTTTCTCTCCTCTTAGTTCGCGGACAATATTTTTCACCCTTGAGCCTCTCATCCCTACGCAGGCGCCTACGCAATCGATCTTCTCGTCTTTGGAATAGACCGCAATCTTGGTGCGCTCGCCGGCTTCCCGGGCAATAGATTTAATCTCGACAATCCCCTCAAAAATCTCCGGCACCTCCAGCTCAAACATCCGCTTAACCAGTCCTGAATTCCGGCGGGAAAGCACAATATAGGGACCTTTGGGGGTAGAGCGCACATCCAGGATATAAACGCGAATCCGCTCGCCTTGACGATAGGTCTCCTTAGGCGACTGCTCTGTTTTAGGCAGGACCGCCTCGGTCTTGCCTAAATCCACAATGATATTGCCTCTTTCAAAACGGTGCACCAAGCCATTGGTCAGGGTATCTACTTTTTTGCGAAATTCTTCATAAATTACGTCGCGTTCAGCCTCGCGAATTTTCTGAATAATTACCTGTTTAGCCGTTTGAGCGGCGATCCGGCCGAATTTACCGGAAGTAACCTTCTTCCCATCGACAACAACCTGGATTTCGCCGCTTTCGGGATTAAGCTTGACCTCGATATTCTCTGTCTCGGTCCCTAGGTCCTTGCGCACGGCCGAAACCAGGGCCTGCTCCACCGCAGCAATCAGAATCTCCCTCTTGATGCCTTTTTCCCGCTCCAGATGATCTAGTACCGATAGTAATTCTTCGTTCACCCGGCTATTCCTTTCTTTTCCTCTTAAATCTCTACCTCTACGCTGGCCCGGGCAATCAGCTCACGGGGAATCCGCTGGCTCGCACCATCTTCAGTCTGAACCGCAATCTCTTTCTCGCTAATTTCAACCAGGCGCCCTTTCCAGACATTTTGCCTATTAAGTTCCTGATGCAAAACAACCCTGATTAACTTAGCCTGCGCGCGCTGGAAATCCCTGGTGCTTTTTAAGGGCCGGTCTAATCCCGGAGAAGAAACCTCCAGGATATAGCTGTCCTGAACGACGTTTTGTTGGTCAAAAATCCGGCCGATCTCCCGATTCAAATGCGCGCATTCATCCAGCGTAATCCCGCCGGGCCGATCCACAAGAAATCTCAACAACAGACGCTTTTTTCCTCTGTTGAGCTGCAACTCAACCAATTCCACATTTTCTTTATCCAAAACAGGTAAAACTGCCTGTTTTACCTGCTCCGACAATAACTCATTCATAAGAATAAAAAAAGTGGGTCTTTTCAACTACTTACCCACTCATCTCCCCTTTCGAAAATGAATTTGCTCTAATATACTATAATTGCCGGCTCCTGTCAAGCGAAAAGTTAAGCCTTGTCAAGCACATTTAGAAATGTCCTATTTTAAAACATTTAGAAATGTCCGGTTTTGGTTAATGAACTAGTAGCAGTTCTCTTTCTT
>JAFGCM010000047.1 GCA_016932635.1 Candidatus Omnitrophota bacterium | reverse complement strand
CACCAAAAGCACATCGGCATGTTTAATGCTTGCGGCCAAGAGCATACCAAATCTTTCCACGTCGAACCTGGGCGTCAGACAATCCAAGATCTCAATATCACAGTTATTGCAGCTGCCTGTAGATAAGTGAAACACCCACGGTGACTTTAATAATGCCTTTAGTTTTATACTCATATCACTTTCTTTAAATTACAATATACAAATTACAATCCTTTTAACGCTAATAGTACTGCTATAATTGCCAGCATTGTCAATGGTCCCCAGAAAAATCTTACCGCTTGATCGATTCTTACGCGCGGATTGGTATTTCTGATTACCGTAATCAAGGCTACCAGGCCCAGATATTTTAGGCTACCGCTCACCATTGCCCATACAGAAGTGTGGGGTATGCCGCCCATAAATAAAATTATCAAACAGAAAGGTAAAACAAATAAAAGCATATTCTTCATTAGTCTATAAATGGCCAGGGCTGTTCCTGAATATTCTACCAAAGGACCAGAGACTATTTCGGTCTCGGCCTCGGGAATATCAAAAGGGACCAGGCCCAATTTTGCCTGCATACATAAAATGGCCACAATTAAGGCGAGCGTACCAGAAAAGCTGCCCACCATCACCCCGTGTCCGGCCTGAAAACTTAAGATCTCACCTATGCGGATGGAAAAGCCGGATTTAATGACCGGCACAAGCATCACCAGCACAAACGGCAGCTCATAACCTAAGACCAGCTTCATCTCTCGCGAGGCCCCCAGGCTGGCCAAGGGATTGCCTGAGGAAAAACCTCCGATAATAATACTAATGGAAGGGATAGTTAATAAATATAATACTACTATCCAATCGCCCAGGAAGCTGTTTGCGCTATTGATATTGTTCACCCATAATAAAGTAGAGACCAAGATTACGCTGCTTAAGCCTAAAACAGGCGCCATTAAGAAAGTAGTCTTGCAAGCGCCCCGGGGAATTAGTGTCTCTTTGCCTAAAAGTTTAATCAGATCAATTAACGGC
Source organism: Candidatus Omnitrophota bacterium (assembly GCA_016932635.1). GTDB lineage: Bacteria > Omnitrophota > Gorgyraeia > JAFGHF01 > JAFGHF01 > JAFGCM01. The sequence goes on along the minus strand of JAFGCM010000047.1, from coordinate 8,692 downwards.
TGTAAAATAGGCGGTCCCGCCCGATACTGAACCCGGGCGGTAAGTTTGCGGTCAACCCAACTGGCCAAAAGCCCAATTACCGCCGTCAACAGGAAGCCATATACTATGAAGTAAAAAATATACAACATTTTCTCTTTACTCCGAACTACGAACTATGAACTACAAACTAACTATACTTTCTCTCTATCCCAATGCGTAGAATGAATAATTAAATGATCGCCCGCAAGAAAAGTATTTTCACCTAAGGAGCTATCGGCTGCTTTTAAACTTAACGCCCCATAAGGGCAGCTTTTAATACACAGCGGTTCATTCGACATATCTCTTCGGTCCAGGCAAAAATCACAGTTATGAATTAAGACCGGCACTAACTCCGGATAAATAGTCCCGTAAGGACAGGCGTGAGAACAAGATTTACAACTGATGCAGCGCATATTGTGTCGGACTAATAGTTTGTCTTGGTCGAGGTTTTGTTCCAGTGCCTCCACAGGACAGGCGTTGACGCAATGTGCTTCTTCACAGCGGCGGCAGACCAAGGCATAGGTAGCCAGCTCCGCCACCGAAATAATGCCGTTATTGCCCGGTGATTGGCGATGATACAAATAGCTACATTGAATAACGCAATTTTGGCACTCGCCGCTTGCGCAAATATCCAGGTCAACAAACAGCCGTTTATTTTTATCGGTACCCATAATTATTCCCAGATTCCCGGAAAACTCTTGATCTTGCTATAGCGAAATACTGGTCCGTCTTTACAGGCGTAATATGTGCCCAGGCGGCAATGCCCGCATTTTCCAATGCCGCAGGACATATTTTTTTCCATGGACAGGTAAATATTTTCCTCTGAAAAACCCAAATCCAACAGCTTGATAGTAGCAAACTTCATCATTATCGGCGGACCGCAAACAATGGCGATACCATTTCTGGTATCCATATCCAAATCATCCAAAATAGTAGTCACCAACCCTACATTTTGTTTCCAGGTTGAGTCGCCTTGATCAACAGTAAGCCGCAGATCCAAATCAGCTCTTTGGGCCCAGCCCTCAATCTCTTTACGATATAAAAATTCACTGGGATTTTTACAGCCGCCTCTAAATAAAAGTTTTTCCAAGTCAGCGCTGATTTCAAAAAAGGAATACATCAAGCTGCGCAAAGGCGCAAACCCGCAGCCGCCACCCACTACCAGCACTGCCTTGCCTTTAAATTCTTCTAAAGGATAGCCCTTGCCGAAGGGACCTCTTAAGCCCACGATATCGCCCTTGTTCAACTGGTGAATCTTTTCCGTTACCTTGCCTACGCGCATGATGGTTACTTCCAATACATCTTTTACTGCTGGCCGGGAAGAAGGAGTAAACGGCGCCTCGCCTACTCCGGGAACGGTCAATTCAATAAACTGGCCCGTGGCGAACGCTATTACTTCCGCAGGCTTAAGCCTGAGCGTCTTGATAGTAGGGGTTTCAGGAATAACTTCGATAACTTCCGCCTCAATAATTCGATAAGGATTATACATTCTCGGTCAATTTTTTAAGCACCCGGCGGATATCAATCTTTGCCGGACAGGCCCAAATACAACGGCCGCATCCGGTACAGGCATAGATCCGGGCTACTTTGGGAAAAAAATCAAATTTTTTCTCAAATCTATTTCTCAATCTCATCCATAACTTAGGCCGCGGATTAGCCCCTCCAGCCACCCGGGCAAAGTCTTTGAGCATACAGGAGTCCCAGATACGTAAGCGGCTACTGCGCTTTCGGTGCTTCTGGTCATACAGCAGAAAACAGTGGCAGGTAGGGCAAATGGTATTGCAGGCCCCGCACTCAACACAAGTCTTAGCCTCTTCCTCCCAGAGCTTGGCTTCATAATTGCGTTCGATCATCCCGGTAAATTCATCTTGCTGCGGGATATCTTCAGCTTTGATGTTATTCTCTACTTCCTTAATTACCCGGAAACGCTGCTCATCCTTGACATTAATCAAGTCTTTTCCGGCATTTTCAAATAAGGAATAAAACTTATTAATAATCAGCTGGCCCTTTTCCGAGCCCACTTCTACTAAAAAACCAGTCTCTATCGGGGAAAGATTAAGGTCAAAGTCTTCCTGGGGATAGGGTTTAAGCCCCAAGGCCAGACAAAAACAGGTCTTAATGGCCAAGGTGCAATCTGCGCTGATAATTAGGTTGGTTTGACGATTATTGATATAGAAAGGATCCTGATAGTCGTGGTCGCTAAAGACGAAATCTTGAATCTTAAAACCTTTTAAGTCACAGGCCTTCACGCCGACAATAGCTAAAGGTTTACTGGTCCGAGCAGGTATATCGGACTTAAAATCCTCCGCTACTATTTCTCTGGCCCGGACAAAAAAGGCCTTTAAGGGTTCAAACGGCCTGACCTCGCCAATAACAATATCCCCTGCGGCATCAGTATATTCTTTATAGTAACGTTGCTCACCGGATTTAACCGGCACGAATACCTGATAGTCTTCTTTTAACTGGGCGAGTAATTGCAGAAGATTAGGTTGGGAAATATAATACATCAGTCAGCTCGTCAGTTAGTCAGCTGGTCTGCTGGTCTATTAGTTGCCTTGTTCTTTCTTTGTTGGCCAAAAAATAAGAGAGGGTTTCCAGCTCTCGGGAAAGGTCTACATCCTTTACCTTTACTTGTTCCGGAACAGTCAGGGCCGTCGGAGCAAAATTAAGAATACATTCCACCTTCGCCTTAACTAATTTATCTGCTACCTCCTGGGCCTGTTTAGCCGGCACAGCAATAACACCAATGACAATCTTCTTATCGCTAATGGTCCCAGGTAACTCATCGATCGACTGGACTGTAACTTCTTTTGCTTGTTTACCAATCTTGCGGGCATCGGCATCAAAGGCAGCTACAATGTTTAAACCGCGTTCTTTAAATCCCGGATAAGTTAAAAGCGCAGAGCCTAAATGGCCTACCCCGACAATGGCCACGTTCCAGGTTTTATCTTTACCTAAAATTTTTTCTAAGGCGTTTTTCAGCTCCTCGGTCTGATAACCGGAACCGCTGGTGCCAAATTGGCCAAAATAACCCAAATCTTTCCTGACCTGGGCATCGCTTAAATTAGTTCTCTCGCCTAATTCAGCGGATGAGATGGTGCGAATGTTCAGCCTGGCCAACTCTGTGAGCTCTCTTAAATAGATAAATAACCGCGTAATTGTCCCTTCCGGTACTTTTTTGCTGTTCATCGTCTCTTAGTTATTGTAACGATGTTCACAGAGTTTGTGCCACTTTTCACAAAGTTTAGCAAATAAAAAAACCTTTGTCAAGTAAATTCTTAATTTACAATATTAAGACAAACGCTGTTTAAAAAACCATGGATATTATCGATGGTAGTATCCAGTATTCGCTGCAGCGCCTCTTTAGAATAGAAGGCCATGTGCGGGGTAAAAACTACATTTTCTCTCTGCAGGAGAAAACAATTTTTTAGCGCCAATTGTAACTTCTCGGGCTGATATAAATCCTTTTTTCTTCTCATTAAAAGCTGCTTTTCCTCCAGGATAACGTCTTCATCCTCTAAAACATCCAGTCCGGCACCCGATAAAATCTTTTTATCCAAGGCCTGAATTAAGGCCTGGGTATCTACCAGCCCCCCGCGGGCTGTATTAATTAGAACCGCGCCTTTTTTAATTAAGTCGATATTGTCCAAGTTAATCAGATGATGGGTATGTTGATTATGCGGGGCGTGCAAGCTGATAATATCCGATTTTTTAAGCAACGTCTGTAAATCTACATAGCTAAAACCCAGCACCTCGGCGAAAAACTCCTTAGGCATAGGATCAAAGGCCAAGACCTGCATACTAAACCCCACGGCCATTTTGATTACCCTTAAGCCAATATGACCGGTACCCACTACGCCGATTGTTTTTCCTTTTAAGTCAAAGCCAATCAAATCTTTTATCGAAAAATCTCCGCAACTGGACTTAAAGTGAGCCTTCTTCAGGTTGCGCGCGATGGACAAGATCAGGGCAAAGGTATGCTCGGCAACGGTATTTTCTCCGTAAGTAGGGACATTGGCTACGCAGATATCCTTTTGCCGCGCATAAGCTATGTCGATATGGTCAAAACCTGTGGAACGCGTGGTAATAAATTTAAGATTGGGCAAAGCATCGATTATTTCCTTGCTGATTTTCGAATTGATAAAAGTAGAAACAATGGAAGCGGCCTTGATTTTATCGAGGATGAGATCCGCCGTTTCTTTAAAATGCAGGATTTCTGCCGTTTGCTTTAAGGAATTTTTCAGGTAGGCTACTTCCCATGGCTCTTCAATATCCACAAAAGAGATTAAATGCTGCATCAAGTTTTCTTATTCATCTCTTCTTTAATTACCTGGTCAATATATTTATCTGCTTCAGGCATATCATCAAAAATGTCAATGATGGGTAAAATTTTCATCACGTCAAAGACTTTCTTAATCTGCGGCTGTAGATTAGTCATCGCAAAATTGGCATTTTGTGCCTGCAGGGCCTTTTTGGCCCAAAGGACAACCTTGATACCAATACTACTGATGTAGTCTACCCCGCCCAGGTCTAAGATTACAGCCTTAGTCTGGTCATTAATCATCCGCTTTAATTTTTCTTCCAGCTCTTGATAAGTCTCCACATCGATTGAGCCCTTTAATGCCACTAAATAGACGTTGCTTTTCTTCTCAGTAATCTTGATCTCTAATGCCATCGCTGCCTCCTTATCCAAATTATCTTTACATATTGTAAATACCAAACAACATAGCTTTTGTCAAGCAGATTCTCAATTATTACCGGAAATCGTCCCTCCTCCGACGACAATATCGCCCTGATAAAATACTACGGCCTGGCCCGGGGTAACTGCCCACTGCGGCCGTCTAAATTTTACCTTGACTCTGCCTGCCTGATGAACTAAGAGCGTAGCCGGGGCTGCCGGATGTAAGTACCTTACTTTTGCCTCTACCTTCAGCGGGGCCTTTAAGTTATCCAAATATATAAAATGCACATTATCGGCCAGCAATTCATCGCTCAAGACATCCTCTTTTTTACCTACTACGATAGTATTGGTCCCTGGTTCGATAGAACTGACATATAAAGGATGGGGAGCCGCTATTCCTATTCCCTTGCGCTGGCCAACAGTATAGAAAATGATGCCTTGGTGAGTGCCGATAGTTTCTCCTTTTGTATTCACAATTGGACCGGCTGGGGCGGCTTGGGGAAAATGCTTTTTAACAAACCGGACATAATTATTATCGGGAATAAAACAAATTTCCTGGGATGCAGATTTTTTCGCCACCGGTAATTTCTTCTCTTGGGCAATTTTTCTTACTCTGTCCTTGGTAAATTCTCCTAAAGGAAAAAGGCTGTGCTTAAGTTGAGTTTGGTTGAGCCGAAATAAAAAATAGGATTGGTCTTTACTGCGGTCAATACCTTTTTTGAGCAGGAATTTATTCCGGCGTTTAGAAAATTCTATCCGGGCGTAATGTCCGGTAGCGATATAATCCGCCCCTAATTGCCTGGCCCTGGTGAGCAAGGCCTTAAATTTGATATATTGATTGCAGCGAATGCAGGGGTTGGGCGTTCTGCCGCGCTGATACTCGCGGCAGAAATTGGCAATTACCTTTTCTTTAAAGACCTGGCGAAAATTCAAAACATAATGAGGGATGTCCAGTTGATCGGCGACCTTTTTGGCATCAGCTATGCTCTCAATACCGCAACAGCCGCCGGAATGTTCAGCGCGCGGCCAAATTTGCATGGTGATACCGATTGCCTGAAAACCCTGATCTTTAAGCAAAGCGGCGCAAACTGATGAGTCTACGCCGCCGCTCATTGCTACTACCACTTTTTTCTTCGGCATCTTAAATAAAGTTTAAAAATTCACGTCTTTGAGCATCTCTTCTACGGAATGGCCGTAATAAAGAATGGTCCTGTCCTGATCAATAGCCACCAGCGTAGGCACGCCCCGGACATTATACAACCTGGCTACTTCTCCGTTTCTATCCAGGATAATGGGAAAGGAGAGATTTGTTTTTTTCAGAAAACTTTTTATCTGTCCCGGGCCTTCCTTAATATTTACCCCCAGAACGGCTACTTTATTTCGGTTGAGGTTGCTCTGGGAAAAATTTTCCAAACGCGGCAATTCCATCCGGCAATAGCCGCACCAGCTGGCCCAAAATGCCAACACCACCTTTTCTTGGGCCAATAATTCAGTTAAAACTATTTGTTCACCCTCTAAACTAGTTAAACTGAAATCAGCGGCTTTGCCCGTGATAGCCTGCGCTTCGTTGGTCCGGGAACAGCTACTTAAAGCCGCCATTAACATTACAAAGAAAAAACAATAGGCTGCTTTTGCCCATTTTGTCTGCATCTGTTTCTCCTTTTTGTTTTAGATAAATAACCAGAAGGCCTTATAGATAAAATACCCGCCCAAGACCACTAAGGCCAAGGCCAGCACCCTTTGGATCACATTCATCCACTTTTGCAATTTGGATAAACTAGTTAATATACCGGCAAAAGTTCCCACAATAATCAAAATTGAACCAAATCCCAGGGCAAAAGTAAACAAAAGCGTAAAGCCAAACACTATATTTTGGGTAGTAGCCACATAAGTCAACAACGCTCCTAATACAGCCGCCGTGCAGGGTGCGCAAATAAACCCGGAGGCAATACCCATCAGAAAAACCGATAAGGCACTGGGCCGCTTACTTACCCGGCCTACACCGACTCGGCTTAATAAAAAAGTAGGTAAAGGTAAAATGTCTAATAAAGCTAGTGAAAATAAGATAATCGCAACACCCGCAATCAAATGGGCAATGGGGCTAGTCTGAAATTCACCGAACAGCCTGCCGCTGGTCGCCGCAATCACCCCTAAGACAGCGAAGGTCAGGGCGAGCCCGACTACATAAATTAAGGATAACAGGAAATTTCTTAAACGCGAGCTAGCCCCCTTGGCACTGATTACCCCAATAAGAATGGGAATCAGCGGATAAACGCAAGGTGTAAAAGATGTAGCTACTCCGGCAACTAATACAATAAAGTAAGTTAATAGTGAAATATTATCTAAATAATAAGATAAATTTTCCATTACCGTATATTTATTTTATTACCAAAATGTTTTTCTAAATATTTATGCAACAGGCGCTGGGCCTGGGGCTTACATTGACAGACCAGCTGCGCCTGTTCTTTTTCTATTTTTTCCTGCATTCCGTTGCGCCGATAATAATCGTTGATAGCGGCGCGTAAGGCCTTAGCTCCCAGCACCGAACAATGAATCTTGTGCTCGGGAAGCCCACCCAGCTCTTGGGCCAGATCTTTAGGTGAGAGCTGGTAAGCCTGATCTAAAGACATCCCCTTGACCATTTCCGAAAGCATGGAGGTGCTGGCGATGGCGCTGGCGCAGCCGTAAGTCTTCCATTTACAATCAGTGATAATCTGCTTTTTTCTATCCACTTTAATCACGAACATCATCTCATCGCCGCATTTGATGTTGCCGATGATGCCTTTACCGTCATACCGAAAATCGCCTTCTTCTTTGAGCACATTGCGCGGATTTAGAAAATGGTCTTTGGCTTTTTCGGAATATACCCAGCTAAATTTTTTATCCATCATCAGACCTGTTGCGTAGACATTTCTCTAATCTTTTTGATGATGCCCGGAAGAATCTTGAGCAGATATTCGATATCCCTTTTGCTATTTCCTCTGCCCAGGCTGATCCGGATTGAGCCGTGAGCGCGTTCTGCCGGCATCCCCGTAGCCAAAAGCACATGTGAGGGATCTAAAGAGCCAGAGGCGCAGGCAGAGCCTGTTGAGACCGCCACGCCTGCTAAATCCAGATACAAAAGCACCGCTTCCCCTTCGGCGCCATCAAAGGATACGTTTAAAGTGCTAGCTAGACAATCAAATGGGTGGCCGTTAAAACGCGCATTGGGTATTTTTTTCTCGATGCCTTCTTTAAGCATCGCTTTTAACTCAAAAAGGCGCGCCTGTTCCTCCCGCATCTCGAGCTGACGCATTTCTACGGCTTTGCCCAGTCCAATTATTCCTAAGGTGTTCTCTGTTCCGGCTCGCCGGCCCCTTTCCTGATGTCCGCCGCGGATTAACGGGCAAAAAGTAATTCCTTTTTTAATATATAAGACCCCAATTCCTTTGGGTCCGTAAATTTTGTGTCCGGAAAGCGTTAAGAAATCTACCGGTAAATCTTGAACATTTACCGGAATCTTACCTACCGCCTGCACGGCATCGGTATGGCAAAGCGCGCCATGGGCGTGGGCAATCTGGGCAATCTCTTTGACGTCCTGAATGGTGCCAATTTCATTATTAGCCAGCATCACCGAAACTATCCTAGTTTTCTCACTAATATTTTTTTTCAACTGCTCTAAGTTAACCTTGCCTAAACAGTCGCTGTCTAAATAGAGCACCTGAACACCTCTATCCTGAAGACACTTAGAGGTTTCCAAAATACAGGGATGTTCGATATTGCTGGTGATAATCTGGGCATCGTCGCTCCATCCATGGCCGCATTTTTGGGAACGACAGGTGAGGATATTGAGTACACTATTATTTGCTTCCGAGCCGCTTCCGGTAAATATCAGCTCTTCGGGGCTAGCCCCAATGAAGGAAGCAATATTTTCCCGGGCCTGTTCAATGAGCAAGCGGGCCTGCCGGCCAAAGGCGTGCAGACTGGAAGGATTGCCGAATACATCCATGGCCT
>JAFGCM010000046.1 GCA_016932635.1 Candidatus Omnitrophota bacterium | reverse complement strand
GACCGTTAAGGAGTTGGCCAGACTTATGTATGTTACAGAAAGGACGGTTTTAAGGTGGAAGAAAAAGGGAATGCCGCCTAAAAAAGATGGTTTTTACGACCTTGAGGCGGTGGAGATATGGCGCAAGAAAATGCTCGGCCTTATGCGCACGGATGTGAGTGATGGCGAACCATATTGGCGGGAGATGATGGCTAAAAACAGGGCCCGCCTTTTAGAAATAAAGGTTAAGAAACTGCAGGGCAAGCTTATCCCAAGGGAAGAAGTCGAACTGCGCGAAAGGATGCGGATTTTAGAGGCCAGGAACGTGTTTTTTGTTTTGCCGAGAAAAATAGCGCCTATGTTGGTGATGAAGAGCCAGGAGGAAATAGAAGTTATCCTTTATAAGGCCATCAGGGAGATAATCAATGATTTTGGGCGTGACAGAATAAGTAGATATGGGCGAAGGGACGAACAGTAATAATACGCAGATAAAGCCGCGCGGATGGGATGCTTTAGAGATAAAGCTCAAAAGTAGGGGTCTGTCCATAGCGGAGGTTCAAGAAGCTCGCAAGTCGTTTTATGAGGGGATAGAGGTTTTGTCTAAGATGTTTTTGGTGTGTTATGATGCGGAGAAGAAATCCCTTGTATAGAGTTGTATAATACGGTATACTGGAGACCATTAGTTGAGGTACCAGTTATGAAAACTTACACGATGACAGAGACGGCAAAGATGCTGGGCGTGCACCGGCAGACTATGATCAACTGGATCCGCAAGGGCTGGGTTAAGCCCAAGCGCGATTATAGGGATTGGCCGGTGTTTACGGAAGAGTGTATTAAGAAGATCAAGGAGTGGCGGGAGACACTAAAGGAAGAATAGTGAAAGTAGCATTATACACAAGAGTGAGCACAGAGGATCAGGCGAGGGAAGGTTTTTCGCTGGAAGTCCAGAGGACATATCTTTTGCAATACGCGAAGAACTTTGGCTGGGATATCTTTTGCAGTATGTCGGGCCGGGATGTTTATATGGATGATGGTTATTCCGGCGGCAATATGGATAGGCCAGCCTTGCAGAGGCTTTTGTTTGACGCGCGCAATAAGCAGTTTGATCTGATCTTGGTGTATAAGCAGGATCGTTTAAGCCGTAGGCTTAAGGACCTGTTAGGATTGCTTGAGGAATTTGAGGCGCTCGGTATAGGCTACAAGTCAGCGACAGAGCCTTTTGATACAACGTCCAGCGCCGGTAAAATGGCAATCCAGATGCTTGGCAGTTGCGCGGAGTTTGAACGCAATCGTTTAGTCGAGAGGGTATTCCCGGGCATGGTTGTTGGCGTTAAGAGAGGGCATTGGCAAGGTGCTCGGTATGCACCGTATGGATATCGCTACAATAAAGAAGCCAAGAAACTGGAAATCCATCCCGAAGAGGCAAAAATCGTTAAAGAGATTTATGCGATGTATATAAGCGGTAAGAGTAGCTCGCAGATTGCCGGGCATTATTATGCTCTCGGGATTCCTTCGCGGCAGGGTGGGCGGTTTTATTGCAAGTTTATTTCCAACGTTCTCCAGAATAAAGTTTATCTGGGGATGTTGGTGTGGAATAGGCGGCGCTATAACACCAAAGAAAAGACTAAGAATGGCGAAGGCAAAGGTTACAAGTATGTGAATAATGATCCGTCCAAGATTATTGAAGTGCCAAATACTCATGAGCCGATAATTACGCAAAGAGATTTTGATGAGGCAAGAGCGCTTCTTAAGCGCAATCGTACCAATGGCGTGGTCAGGTTCAGGAATAATGTGTATCATCTTTCCGGTATTTTAAAATGCAATGAATGCGGAGGTAATTACCGCGGAATGACCGCTATTGTTAATCATCGCACGAAAATGAGGCGCCCGTGGTATCGCTGTTCTTCAAAAGGGATCCGGTATATTAAATGCAATAATAAGTCCGTTACGGCAGATGCTATAAATAAGCAGATTTGGGATATTATTGAAGTCATCCGGCAGAATCTTCATGTGCTTGAGGAATTGGGCGATATGATTAAGCTTAACGCTTCAGAGCCGGAGCGGTTGTATGTAGAGCAGTTAGAGGGAAAGGACGCTTTTCTTAAGAAGAATATCGAGAAGCAAAAGGGTCTTTATGAGTTGTTTTCAGAGGATAAGATTAACATTGGAATCTACAAAGACAAGGCTGAGCTTTTGAGCAATGAAGAGAAAAAAATAAAGCAGGATATCAAGGCAATTCAGCTTAAAATTCTGGATAAGCGCAATTCCGTTAACCTGGTTAAGGCGACGCAGGATTTTCTTTTGAGGTTACGGAGCACGCCGGATGATCATCAGTTGGATTATTTAGTCAAGACCTTTATGCGGATCATCTTTAAATCGGTGCATATCCAGAATCAGGAGATTGTGAAGTTCGAGCTGAATGAGCCGTGGAAGACTTGCTATGACGAAGGGGTAAAAATGGATTCCCGCTTTCGCGGGAATGACAGGGTGGAAGAAGAGGTAAAATGGTTGAAAACGCAGGAAACGGAGCCAAAAACGGCGATTCCGGAGGCAAAAGCCCGAAGAAGTTACGTGTGCTTTTGCGCACCTTCGGATGCCAGATGAATGTTAGGGACTCTGAGATTGTCCTGGGGATACTCAAGCAGGCAGGTTATGTCCCAGTGGATACTGTGGAAGAAGCTGATGTTGTACTTTTTAATACCTGTTCGGTCAGGCGACATGCGGAGCAGCGGGCGATTAGTAATATGGGGATACTGCTTAAGCGCAGGCAGGCTAAGACAAAAATTTACGGGATGATAGGCTGCACGGCTCAAGCGTTAAAGGGAGATTTGTTTCAGCATTTGCCTGGTTTGAGTCTTGTCTGTGGCACCGGAGAAATCCATCGGCTGCCCGAACTGATCGAGCAGGCAAGACAGGCTCCGGTTTTGGCCTGCGGCCATTTAAACGGCGATATCCCGGAGATAAGCTGTGATTATCGACAGAACAAAGCCAGCGCTTCTGTCTTGATTATGCGCGGCTGCAATAATTTTTGCAGTTACTGTATCGTCCCATTTGTCAGGGGCAAAGAGCGCTCGCGCCAGGCCGGGGATATTGTCCAGGAAATAGAAGCTCTGGCGCGGGAGGGCATTAAAGAGGTGATGCTCCTGGGGCAGAACGTCAATTCTTATCGCGACAAAGATGTTGATTTCGTGGACTTATTGCAGCAAGTCAATGCTATAGACGGCATTGAAAAAATCCGTTTTATGACCAGCCACCCCAAGGACGCAAGCTTGAAGTTGTTTGAGGCGATCAGAGACTTAGGCAAAGTGGACAAACACCTGCACTTGCCTTTACAATCCGGCTCGGACCGGATATTAAAGCTGATGAACCGCGGTTACACAGCTAAAAAATATCTGGGATTGATTAAACAGTTGCGCAAATTACTGCCCGGATGTAGAATAAGCACCGATATCATCGTGGGCTTTCCGGGTGAGAAAGAAGCCGATTTCCAAAAGACCCTGCGGCTGATGAAAAAGATACGCTGCGCTGCCGCTTACATCTTCAAATATTCTCCCCGGCCCCCGGCTCAATCGGCAGATTTAATTGATGATGTTCCCAAAGAAGTCAAAGAAAAAAGACACCGGATTATTTTAAATTTACAAAGGAGTATTTCTAAAATGGCTAAAACAGTTAAGGTGGTAATTCTAATCTTGGCTTTTTCTTTCTTAGGGGTGGGTCAGCTTTTTGCCGCAAGTGATAGCTTGAAACGGGCCGAGACATTGCTGTTAAAGGAGGCCTATCCGGAAGCGGCTAAAGAATGTCAGCGGGTTTTATCCGGAGGTGAGCGCAGGAGAATCAAGTCTAAGGCGCAGTATCTCTTGGGCCTGTCGCTTTTAAAACAGGGGAAATTTGAGCCGGCCCGGGAAAATTTCCGCCAGATTCTGCGCCAGGGCCGCAGCAGTGAGTTTAGCGATGATGCCGCCTTAGGAATAGCCGATTCTTACTTTTTAGCCGGTGAGGCCAGCCGGGCGCAAGTTGAATATGAGCAGTTTCTGAAGGACTTTAAACATAGCGAGCTGATTCCCCTTGCCCGGGAGCACCTTAATCAATGTACACAGGGAACAGCTTACAACAATTCTTACTTTTCGGTTCAGCTGGGTTGCTTTAGCAACAAGGGTAATGCCGAGAACTTACGCGATGAATTAATCCATCGGGGCTATCAGGCCTATATTGTAGACTCATCAGGCGCAGGGTTGTTTCGGGTGCTGGTGGGTAAGTTTAATAATAGGCTGCAGGCCGAATTATTGGAGCAAAAATTAAAAAAACAGGGTTACGCAACAAAGGTTTGCCCGTAGTTTGCTTAGTCGGGCCGACGGCGGCAGGCAAGTCGGAGCTGGCGCTGGCCTTGGCTAAAAAGCTTAACGGCGAGATTATTTCCTGCGATTCGATGCAGATTTACCGGGGAATAGATATCGCCTCGGGTAAGCCGACTAAAACACAAAGCAGGCGGATTAAACATCATCTCATCGATATCCTTAAGTCCTCCCGAGAATATAACGCCGCGCGTTTTCAGGCCGAAGCTAAAAAAATCATCAAAAAAATTCATCAACAGGGAAAGCTCCCGCTTTTGGTTGGCGGCACGGGGCTTTATCTGCGCGCTTTACTGGACGGTTTATTTAAAGGCCCGGGGCAAAGCATCGCCTGGCGCAGAAAATTTTATCAACAGGCCCAAAAGCACGGCCCGGCTTACCTGCATCAAAAATTGCAGAAAATAGATCCAGAAGCTGCCCGCTCCATTCACCCGCATGATTTAAGACGGATTGTCCGGGCCTTGGAGGTTTATCAAACGACTAAGCAGCCCATTTCTGAATTGAGAAAAAAGACCGAAGGCCTAAGAGCCGATTATGACTGGTTCATCTTCGGGCTGAACCGGCCCAGGCATGAGCTTTATCAGCGCATTGAGCGGCGGGTTGAGTCGATGTTTCGCCGGGGCCTGGCAGCAGAAATAAAGAGACTAAGCCGCCAAAAAATATCCCAGACTGCCCAGGCGCTATTAGGATATAAAGAAATTAGTGGTTGGCTGAACGGTGAGTATTCTAAAGAAAAAGCTAAGGAGCTGTTAAAAAGAAATACCCGCCATTACGCCAAGCGCCAGCTAAGCTGGTTCAGAAAAGAAAAAGACCTGGAATGGATTGAGATAAGAGAATGGGATAACCCAAAACTTGTGGCCAATAAGATAATAGCTTTACTAGCTGACCAGCTGACCAGCTGACCAGCAGACTAATAAAAATGTGGGATACGGGCAGAGATAAAAAAGAAAAAGCGGTTTTAGTTACGGCGCATATTCCCGGAGCGGATAGCTGGGGCGAGCAGGATGCCGCCCGGGAGCTTAAGGAGCTGGCTTTATCCAGTAATGTCAGCGTAGCTCAAGAGATAATTTGTCATCGCCATCAGCCTACCGCCGCCTATTTTATCGGCCGGGGAAAAGCCGAAGAAATCGCGGGTTTGGCCCAGAGTCAGGCTGCGGATGTAGTCATCTTCAATGAGGATTTAACCAGCACGCAGCAGCGTAATTTAGAAGAGCTGATTGATACAAAGACCATTGACCGCACCCAGTTAATCCTGGATATCTTTGCCCGGCGGGCGAAAAGTATGGAGGGTAAGATTCAGGTTGAGCTGGCCCAGTTAGAGTATCTTTTGCCCCGCTTAACCGGCAAGGGCATTATCCTTTCCCGTTTAGGCGGCGGTATCGGAACGCGCGGCCCGGGAGAAATGAAGCTGGAGGTGGACAGAAGAAGAATCAAAGAGCGCATTACCAGATTAAAGAAAGAACTGCGCAATTTAAGCCAGCGGCGCCAGTCTTTGCGCGAACATAGAAGGCGCCACGATTTAGCCACCGTGGCTATTGTCGGCTACACCAATGCCGGAAAATCCACTTTAATCAATCGCTTAACCGGCGCTGAACAAATTATCCAGCACAGCCTGTTTAGCACTTTGGATCCGGCGACCAGAAGGTTTACTTTACCCAATAAGCAGAAGGTGCTCTTCTCCGATACGGTCGGTTTTCTGCACCGGCTGCCGCATCATCTGATTGAGGCCTTTCACGCTACGCTGGAGGAGGTAATCGAGGCCGATGTTTTGCTGCACGTCTTAGATGCCAGTTCAGCGGTAATTTACCAGCAGTATCAGGCGGTCCTGGAGGTATTGAGAGATTTAGGGGCCGATAAAAAGCCGATAGTGACTGCCTTAAATAAACTGGATCTGATGAGCGAGAGTTTTTCCCTAAAGCGCTATGCGAAGGATTTTGAAAACAGCGTGGCCATTTCGGCGTTAAAGGGGACGAATATTGAGCAGTTACTGGATAAGCTCGCTTTGGAGCTATCCGGCCTTTGGGCCGAGATAGCAGTTTATATCCCTCAGGATAAAATGGAGCTGGTCAGCCTGGTTTATCGTGAGGGCCAGGTATTTAAACAGGAATATCAACAGGATAAAGTTTATTTACAGGCCCGCGTCCCGTTAAAAGTTAAGGCCCGGCTGGAAAAGTTGTTATAAAAAAAAGATTTGACAAATAAAAATTCTATGCTAAAATAACACCTTAGCACTCTCGGGAAATAAGTGCTAAAGGGTGTGAAGAAAAATGTCTGCAACTCTTTTAGATACAAGAAGAAAGAAGATTTTACAAGCCATTGTAGAGCGCTATATCGAAACGGCTAGCGCGGTCAGTTCAGAGGCGGTAGCCAAGTTGTTTCGCTGGCGGGTTAGTTCCGCTACCATTCGCAATGTGATGGCCGAATTGAGCGAGGCCGGATTTATCTGGCAGGCGCATACTTCAGGCGGCAGAATTCCCACGGATAAGGCCTATCGCTATTATATTGATGCTCTGCTTGATCTGGAACAGCTTACTGCGGCCGAACGCCAGCTGATTGAAAGTCAATACTTAGGCCGCAATGAAGTCTTCGATGAGCTATTGCGGGAGGTGTTGCGCATCCTTTCTCATTTTGTCGGGTATACGGCCATTGCCTTTTCTTCGGGCTTGAGAAAAATTCTGTTTAAAAAATTGGAATTTGTTTCTGTAGAGTCCACTAAGCTGTTAGTGGTTTTGGTCAGCGCAGACGGCGCGGTAAAAACAACCGTAGTGCAGCTACCTTACCAAATCGAGCAGGAACAGCTGTTCAAAATTGCCCGGTTCTTAAGCGATGAGTTTTCAGGATTGACGTTGGGAGAAGTCAAAGAGCGCTTAGCCGCCCAGCTTTTGGCCAGTTCCGACTCCTGGTTTCACCTATTGAGGAAAACCGCGGATATCCTGGAGCTAATCTGGCCTAATTTTGATAAGGACGAACTTTATCTGGAAGGGGCAAACTTTATTTTTGCCCAGCCGGAATTCCAAAATAGCCAGAATCTGCAGGCCGTCTTAAGGACGTTCTCTGAAGAACAGCCTTTGCTTGAGATTATGAAGGAAAGCCTGGAGCAAGACGGCGTAAGCGTACATATCGGCAAAGAAAACCCCTATCAGGATATCCATGAGTGTAGTCTGGTAATTTGCAATTTTAAAAACAAAAATTCCAATATCGGCGCCTTGGGGGTAATCGGACCCAGGAGAATGTCTTACTCTAAGGCTATTTCTACGGTTAGATATGTAGCCCGGATTTTTAGCGAGAGTATCGCCGGGCTGAACCTTTAATTGACCATGAGCCAGAAAAAAGAAACGAAAAACTCACCAGCTGATCAGGAAATTTCCGGCGAAGTAACTATTGCCGCCGCAGAATATCAACGACTCCAAGATGTCGCCCGGGAAAAGCAGGGATATTTCGATCAGCTGCTTAGGCTGCAGGCGGAATTCGAGAATTTTAAAAAACGCTCAATTAAAGACAAACAGGATTTTTTGAAGTTTGCCAACGAGGGTTTGATTATCGAGCTGGTGAGTATTCTGGATAACTTTGAGCGGGCCTTTGACTCCGCCGGTAAAATGAGCGACTTTAAATCCCTGCATCAGGGCGTGGAGATGATTTTAAAGCAGATTCATCAGGTCCTGGAGAAAAACGGCGTGCAAAAGATTGACTGCGTAGGCCGGCCTTTTGATCCGACGCAGGAAGAGGCCATTGAGCATATTGAGACGGAAGAATATCCGGAAAATACGGTGGTTGAAGAAGTGCAAAAGGGCTATCTGCTTGAGGGGCGCCTGTTGCGTCCGGCAATAGTAAAAGTAGCGAAGAAAACAGGGAGGGTGTAAAAATGGCAAAGATAATCGGAATCGATTTAGGGACATCTAATTCAGCGGCGGCAGTAATGGAAGGAGCCAGGCCGACAATTATTCCCAGCGCCGAAGGCACCACTGTCGGCGGCGGCAAGGCCTTTCCGTCTTATGTGGCCTTTACCAAAGACGGCCAGCGTTTAGTCGGTGAGCCGGCGCGCCGCCAGGCGGCAATCAACCCGCAAGGCACGATTACGGCCGCCAAAAGAAAAATGGGCCAGGATTACAAATTTAAGGTGTTTGACAAGGAATTTACGCCCCAGCAGATCTCGGCCTTTATTCTGCAGAAAATTAAGCAGGATGCCGAGGCCTATCTGGGGGAAGAAGTAAAAGAGGCCGTGATTACCTGTCCGGCTTACTTTGACGACAATCAGCGCACCGCTACCAAGGATGCCGGTGAGATTGCCGGCTTAAATGTGCTGCGGATTATCAATGAGCCGACCGCGGCGTGTTTGGCCTATGGTTTGGATAAGGCGGGTAAAGAGCAGAAGATTATGGTCTTTGATTTTGGCGGCGGGACGCTGGACGTAACTATTATGGAGATGTGGCACGACAAAGAAGGCGGGGCCGGGTTTGAGGTCAAGTCCACCAACGGAGATACGCAATTAGGCGGAACGGATATGGATAAGCTCCTGGTCGATTATATTGCCGGCGAATTCAAAAAGGACTCGGGGATAGATTTAGGAAAGGATAGAATGGCCGAGCAGCGCTTAAGAGAGGCCGCCGAGAAGGCCAAGATTGAGCTATCCAGCACCTTGACTACGGACATCAATTTGCCTTTTATTACGGCGGACGCTTCGGGTCCTAAGCATTTAACGATGTCGATCACCCGGGCTAAACTGGAAGAATTAATCAGCCCGATTATTGAGAAGTGCCGCGGGCCAATGGAGCAGGCGCTGGAAGACGCCAAATTAAACGCGGCGGACATCGATAAGGTTATTTTGGTGGGCGGGCCGACCAGGATGCCGATTGTGCAAAAATTCATCGAAGGCTACGCCGGTAAAAAGATCGAACGCGTGGTTGACCCGATGGAGTGCGTGGCGATGGGCGCGGCTATTCAGGCAGCGATTATAAAGGGTGACGTCAAGGAAGTAACCCTTTTGGATGTGACGCCGCTTTCTTTGGGCATTGAGACCTTAGGCGGCATATGTACCCGTCTAATCGAGCGAAACACCACTATCCCGACGAAAAAAAGCCAAATTTTCTCCACCGCCGCGGATAATCAAACCGCAGTGACCATTCGCGTCCTGCAGGGTGAGCGCCAGATGGCCAATGACAACGTGGAGCTGGGCAGGTTTGATTTGCTGGGCATTCCGCCGGCGCAGCGGGGAATTCCCCAGATCGAAGTAACCTTCGACCTGGACCGTAACGGCATCGTCCACGTCCATGCCAAGGACTTAGGCACGGGCAAGGAACAGTCCATCCGGATTACCGCGCCGAAGAAGCTTTCCAAGGAAGAGATTGAACAAATGGTTAAGGAAGCGGAAAAATATGCCCAGGAGGACAGCAGGAAGAAGGAAGAGGTCGAGGTGCGCAATCAGGCCGATACCCTGATTTATTCCACGGAGAAATCGCTGAAGGACTTCGGCGAAAAAATAGGTAAAACTGAAAAAGAAAAAATTGAACAGAAACTGGCTGCGCTCAAAGAGGCGGTTAAAGGACAAGACACTGCTAAAATCAAGACCCAGTTGGATGAGTTGATGCAGGCCTCGCATAAGCTGGCTGAGGAAATTTATAAGGACGTCCAGGCCAAGCAAAAGGCGCAGGGCGCTGGCCCCAAGGCTGGAGCCGGCGAGCAAGCGCAAGAGAGCGCTGAACAGCCGGATGAGCGTGGCCAGAAGAAAAAAGATGAAGACATCGTCGATGCCGATTATACGGTAGAGGATGAGAATAAGGATAAAGATAAGTAATGTCCAAGCGAGATTATTACGAAGTATTGGGTGTGAATAAGAATGCGAGCAGCGATGAAATCAAGAAGGCCTATCGCCGGCTCGCCCTGAAGCACCATCCTGACCGCAATCCGGAAGACCAAAAGGCAGCCGAGGAGAAATTTAAGGAGATTTGTGAGGCCTACGAGGTCTTAAGTGACGCCCAAAAAAGACAGACCTATGATCAGTTCGGCTATGAAGGCCTGCGCGGCGCCTTTAAAGGCAGCGGAGGTTTTGACTGGTCTGACTTCACGCATTATAGCGACCTGGAAGATATCTTCGGCGGTTTTAGCGATATCTTTAGCAGCTTCGGGATTGACTTAGGCGGTTTTAGCGGGTTTTCCCAACGGCGCGGCGGGTCCCGTCGGGGCGCGCACCTGGGTGCCGAGGTGGAGATTACCCTGAAAGAGGCCGCCGAAGGCACAGAAAAGGTAATCCGCTTGATGCGCCCGGAGGCCTGCCCGGTTTGTAAAGGCCAAGGGGCCAAACCCGGGACAAAAAGAGTCAACTGCCCCCAGTGTCAGGGCGCCGGACAAGTGCGCACGATGGGCGGATTTTTTACCATTGCCCGTACTTGCAGCCGCTGCGGCGGGGAAGGAAAGATTATTCAGACGCCCTGCAGTAATTGTTCAGGCAGCGGCCGGGTTAGGAAAGAGAAAAAGATTCACATCCGCATTCCTCCCGGAGCCGATACGGGTCTGCGTTTACGGGTGACCGGGGAAGGCGAGCCGGGGATAAAAAGCGGCCGGGCCGGCGACCTGTTTGTAGATATTAATGTTTTACCGGATGAGATATTTGAGCGCCATGGCAATGACCTGCTTTGCTCGATACCGATTAGTTTTGCCCAGGCGGCCTTAGGAACGGAAATAGAAGTGCCTACTTTGAACGGCCGGGTAAAGATGCGCGTATCCGCCGGGACGCAATCCGGCAAAATCTTCCGCATCCGGGGCAGGGGTATGCCGGATGTGCATGGCTACGGCCGGGGCGATGAATTGGTCAGGGTAAATGTAGAAACGCCCACAGGTTTAAATGCCAGGCAAAGAGCCCTGCTTGAAGAATTTGCTCAAAGCTGCGGCGAAAGCGTCCACCCGCTTTCCCGTTCGTTTTTAGAAAAAGTAAAAAAGTTATTTAGATAAAATAAACTATACTCCACTTCGTAAACGCTGGAAAATTCTCTTCGATAATTTTCCAGCACTCCGTGGAGTTAATTCGCACATTAACTTACGTTCACTTTGTTCCGTAAGTTAAGTGCTCATTAAAATGCCGACATACGAATATCAATGCCAAAAATGTAAGCACAAGTTTGAGGTCTTTCAGAGGATTACAGAACAGCCTTTAAAGAACTGTCCTGTTTGTCAGGGCAAGCTCAAGCGGTTGATTAGCGCGGGGGCAGGGTTTATCTTCAAAGGCCCCGGATTCTATGCCACCGATTACCGCAGCCAGGAATATAAAAAAAGGCAAGACCAGGAAAATAAGACCGGCGCCGGCAGTTGTCCGGCGGCCAAAGATAGCGGTGCTTGCAAACAATGCCCGGCGAATAAAGATGACAAAAAGAGCCATTAGACCTTTCTTAAAATTTTGGTTGCCGGTATATCTTTATGCCGGCTTGATTTTTATTTATTCTTCGCTTTCTTCCCCGCCTGGCCTAAGCTACATTTTATATGGAGATAAGTTGCTTCATCTGGCGGAATATGCTATACTAGGGTTTTTGGTTGCCCGGGCGCTAAAGAATTCTTCAGCTCCTCAATTGCGCCGGCATTTTCGCGTCTACGCGATACTGTTTTCGCTTGTTTACGGCTTGAGCGATGAATTCCATCAGCATTTTGTTCCCGGGCGGCAGGTGGAAGTTTTGGATCTCGTGGCTGATGGCTTAGGCGCTTTTTTCGGTCAGTTAGCCTTACGCTAAGGATAGAAAATTTATGGCGGATATTCGCCCCTTTCGCGGCGTGCTCTATAATCTCAAAAAGGTCAAGGATATCGCCCGGGTGGTTACTGAACCCTATGATGTGATTAGTCCCGCCCAGCAAAGCAAGTATTACCGGACCCACCCCAATAATATCATCCGTCTTATTCTAGGCAAACAATATCCCAGCGATAACAGTCGAGTTAACCAATATACCCGCTCGCGCGAATTTTTTGCCGATTGGCTGAAAAAGGATGTGTTACAGCGCGATGCCCAAGAAAGTATTTATATTTACAACCAGACTTTTCGTCACCACAACAGCAAAAAGACGCGCATCGGGTTTATCGCCTTGCTTAAATTAGAGGATTTTGCCAAAAATACCATTTTACCTCACGAAAATACCTTTGCGCATCCGGTCCAAGACCGGCAGAAGCTGCTTCAGACTGTGCGGGCCAATTTAAGCCCGATCTTTGCCGTTTTTTTCGACCGGGAGACTAAGCTTAATCAACTATTGAATCAATTCAGCCAAAGGCATCGGCCTCAGATAGTCGTAGAGAAAGACCATGTATTACATAGTCTGTGGCGGATGAGCGAAAGGAAGAAAGTAGCCGCGATTAAAAAACTGCTTAAAGACAAACAGATTTTTATCGCCGATGGCCACCACCGCTATGAGTCGGCCTTAAATTATAAAAAACTAATGGAAAAGAACAATTCCAGCAAGAACAGAGGTTATCAGCCCTATGATTACGTGATGACTTATTTAGTATCCTCGAGCGATCCGGGTTTAACTATTTTGCCGACGCATCGGGTAATCAAAATGAGTAAAATTTCGGCTGAACAGACGATTACGCGCTTAAAGAAATATTTTCAGCTGCAGGCCTTTTCCGCTTCGGAAGATTTATTTAAGTATCTGTATCAAAAACAGGACCGGGCGGTATTTGGTGTTTACTTGGGCAGGAATAAATTTTTTGGCTTTGTCGCTCAGCGCAACTTAGACGTAACTGTTTTGCATGGCTCTATCCTGAGTAAGGTCTTAAAGCTTAATTTGGGTCCTGGGGATATCTGCTATACCCGCGATGCCCAAGAGGCGATTAAGCTGGTTAACCAACGCAGGTATCAACTCGCCTTTTTTTTACGGCCGGCCACAGTAACGCAGGTGAAGCGGGTGGCCAGGGCGGGGAAGCGGATGCCCCATAAATCAACTTATTTTTATCCCAAACCGCTAAGTGGTCTGGTAATCAATAAATTGTAGGAGCAAACTATGACTTTATTCGGTAAATCTAAATACACACTGGTGAATTTAGTCAAAAAGAAAGATATTCCCCACGGGTTATGGACCAAATGTCCGGACTGCGGGGAGCTGATTTATAATAAGGCGCTCAAGGAAAATTTGAGGGTTTGTTCAAAATGCAGTTATCATTTTACCTTAAACATTCAGGAGCGCCTGGAGCTCGTTTTGGATCAAGATAGCTTTGAGGAGTTAGCCGGTGACATTAAACCTATCGACGCGCTTAATTTTCAAGGGCCCCAAGGTTATCGAGAGAAATTGTCCGAAGAGCAAGAAAAGACCGGCCTCTCTGATGCCTGTTGCGTCGGCAAAGGCCGGATCAACGGCAAAAAATTGATTCTCGGCGTGACCGATTCGCGTTTTATGATGGGTTCGATGGGCTCGGTGTTAGGCGAGAAGTTAACCCAGGCTATTGAGCAGGCCACCAAGTCGAGGCTGCCCATTATTATTGTCTCGGGTTCAGGTGGCGGCGCCAGGATGCAGGAAGGGATGCTTTCTTTAATGCAGATGGCCAAGACCTCCGGCGCGCTCTCCCGGCACCACCAAGAGCACCTGTTATTTATTTCGGTGTTGACTAATCCCACGATGGCCGGGGTATTGGCGAGCTTCGCCTCTTTGGGCGATGTGATTATTGCCGAGCCCAAGGCCCTGATTGGTTTTACCGGCCCCCGAGTAATTGAACAGACCATTAAACAAAAATTACCCGCTGGTTTTCAGAGTTCGGAATTTTTGCTTGAGCATGGTTTGATTGATATGATTGTTGCGCGCAGGAATTTAAAAGATGCGTTGTCGTTACTGTTAGATCATTTAACTTAATTATAACAAAGAGGAGAAGATGGCACAGGTAAGCTTAAAAAACGTCAGTAAAATTTTTCCACCGGATGTAGAAGCGGTGAAAGATGTTAATTTGGGGGTAGAGAACAAGGAATTTTTGGTTTTAGTCGGGCCATCCGGCTGCGGAAAGTCCACCACCTTAAGAATGATTGCCGGTTTAGAAACCATTACCCGCGGCCAAATTTATATCGGCGATAAATTAGTCAACGATGTCCCGGCCAAAGACAGAAACATCGCCATGGTCTTTCAGAACTACGCCCTTTATCCGCATATGAGTGTTTTTGAAAATATGGCCTTTGGGCTAAAGCTGCGCCGCTATCCCAAGGAAGAGATCAAAAGAAGGGTAAAAGAGGCCGCCCAGATTTTAGGGATTGAGCGGCTGATGGACAGAAAGCCGCGCGAGCTCTCCGGCGGCCAGAGACAGCGGGTAGCCGTGGGCAAGGCGATTGTGCGTAAACCGCTGGCCTTTCTATTTGATGAGCCTTTAAGCAACTTAGACGCTAAATTTCGCGGGCAGATGCGCACGGAAATCAGTAAGCTGCATATCCGGCTGCAAGCCACAATGATTTATGTTACCCATGATCAGATTGAGGCGATGACGATGGGCGACCGGATTGTGGTGATGAAAGATGGTCTGGTGCAGCAGATTGCCGACCCGACCAGCCTTTATGACCACCCGGTGAATAAATTTGTGGCCGGTTTTATCGGCTCTCCGCCGATGAATTTTTTAAGCGGCACAATTAAGAGGATGAACGGACGACTCTTTTTCGACGAAGGCAGCTTTCAGGTAAAGCTGGTAGATGAGATGGTGACTAAAGTGAAAAACTACGAGAATAAAGAGATTATTTTCGGCATCAGGCCGGAAGATATTTACGATAAGTTATTTGTCCAAAATGCGCCTCCAGAGAACTGTATCACGGCTACTTGTGAAATCATTGAGCCCTTAGGCTCGGAGGTCTATTTGCACCTGGCCAGCCGCAGCCGCAAGCATACCTTTGTCGCCAAGGTAGGCGGGCACGATAAGCCCAAAATCAATCAGGACTTAAATTTAGTTTTGGATATGAGCAAGGTGCATTTCTTCGACAAGGATAACGAACAGACGATTGTTTGAGCTCTTCTTTTCACCCGACCAACCAGACGGTTCTTGCCTATGACTAGCGCCCTGTTACTCTGCTTTAACTTAATCATCATCTTAGGAGCAATTTATTTTGGCTTAAGCGGCACCTTAATTATCGGGGCGCTCAGCCTGCTTACTGTCTTCTGGCATAGCCTGAAGGTTACCCAGTTTCATTTTCAGGCGCTTTTTTTAATAGCCACGACTGTATCAATGCTTTATATTTATTTCAGCAGGTTAATTAATCGGGGCAAGGTGATTAATCTGGAGCTGGAGAATCTTGATGAGGAAAGGAACGTTTTAGCGGTTGAGTTGGAGCACTTACGGATAGAAAATAGCTCGTTTAAGGAAAAGCTAAAGCGCTATGCCACGCTTAAAGACTTAACCGAGACCCTAAGCTCTACCCTGGACTTGGAACGGGCGAGCAGCTTAGTTACGACTGAGGCCTTAAGAATCGTAGGTAAAGCTGATGGTTGTCTGCTCTATTTGGTGGATAATGAAAAACAAGAGTTGAAGCTGGTCAACACTAGAGCGGCCTCGGGGCAACAAAAAGGGGGCAATAAGAAAGGGGACATCTTTGACCAGTGGGCCTTTAAGCAGCATATGCCGCTTTTAATCAGAGACGTGTATAAAGATTTCAGGTTTGATGCCGGAAGTTACTTAGGCCCTTTGCACGGCGCGCGCTCCTTAATTTCCGCTCCTTTGATTAGAGAAAATAAGCTGCTGGGTATTTTGCGCCTGGATAGTGTATCTTCAGATAATTTTGATGCCAATGATTTGCGTCTTTTAAGTATCATTTCCGATTTATCCGCTGCCTCCATCCAGAATAGCCTGCTTTACCAAAATACCGAAAAGCTGGCCATTACCGACGGACTAACCGGTATGTTTGTGCACCGGTATTTCCAAAAGCGTTTTGACGAAGAAATCGGACGTTCGCTTTGGACTAAGTCGCCGTTTGCCCTGTTGATGCTGGATATCGACAACTTTAAAAGTTATAATGATAAGTACGGCCATATCGCCGGAGATATCCTCTTGAAGCAGATCGCCAGATTGATTAGCTTAAGCGTTAATCCCGGAGACATCGTGGCCAGATACGGCGGAGAGGAATTTGCCGTTTTAATAGTGGATACGCCCGGGCCCCAGGCCCAAAAACTGGCTGAGTGGATTAGGGAGAAGATAGAGAAAAAACCGTTTTTACTCAGGCGGGAGACTACCAATGTGAGCATTTCCGGAGGACTCACTTTTTATCCGCAGCATGGCAAAGATAAGACAACCCTAATTAGGACAGCGGACCAGGCCTTATATAAAGCGAAAAGCGAAGGTAAAAATAAAATATGTATACCCTGAACCTTTTTTTGATTGCGATTATTGCCCTTAGTCTTTTTTACAATAAGCTGAAGTTCATCTATTTGATCAGCCTACTTTGCAGTCTGGGCTTAGCCACTTTTATCTATGCGCAAGAGAATCTGCTTAACATCATACTTAGCATAGTGGTTTTTAATCTTACTCCCTTGGCCTGCTTGGGGTTAAAAAGAGACTTCCAACGCTACAAGATTTCTTTAGAAAAGAAAAAGGCCCAAGCCAAGGCAAATTATGAGCAAATGTTAAAGGAGCGCTCCATCATCAAACAGTCTAATGCCCAGCTGGATAATCAGGTGTTTCAGATTGCCGAGCTTTACCGGATGACTAAGGATATGTCTTTAGCCCTGGAGTTAGAGAAAATCTTGGACATCCTGGGGAAAAAGCTGAAAGAAAACCTGCGTTTTGCAAGATGCCGGATGATTCTGGTGGATGAGGAGTTGCCGGGTATGAAGATAAAAGACGTCTGGGAGTTAAGATACGAACAGGTTCATCCGCGGCAGGTCAATGTAGAGATTAACGATAGTGAAATTATTAAGCGGGCCGTTCAGGCTCCCCGGGTCAGCTTTCTGGAAAGAGAAGCCGCCGGCGTAGTTCCTTTGCTTGCCGACAGTAAATTATTAGGCGCCTTGGCCATTGAGGGCTTAGCCGCTCATCTGGCGGGCAATTTTTATATTTTAGCCAATCAGTTTGCTCTGGAATTCAAAAGAATAAGCCTTTATTCTAAGATGCAGAAGCTGGCCATTACCGACGGGCTAACCGGTCTTTTTGTCCGCCGGTACTTTTTAGAGCGCCTGGAGGAAGAGATGAAAAGAAGCCTGCGGCATAATTTAAAACTTTGCTTCTTAATGGCGGATATTGACCATTTTAAGCAATGTAACGATAATTCCGGCCATTTAACCGGGGATCTGGTGTTGAAAGAAGTAGCCAGGATCGTCAAGGATAATGTGCGGGAAATAGATTTAGTCGGCCGCTACGGGGGAGAGGAGTTTTCCGTGCTGCTGCCGGATACGGATAAGGTTGCCGGCTTAAATGTAGCCGAGAGAATTCGGGCCAGCATTGCCAGGTACAGTTTTCGCGCCTATGAGGAGACAGTGAGAATTAAGATTAGCCTGGGCGTGGCCAATTTTCCCGAGGATGCCGGCACGCCCCAGATGCTAATTGATAAGTCTGATCAGGCCCTGTATCGGGCTAAACAGGAAGGCAGAAATAAGGTCTGCGTTTTTGCGAAATAAGGGGTTGAAATCTGGATGATTTTAAGGTATGATATTAACCTGTATAATAATGAGGATTATAAGGGAGATAGGGCATGAAGATTTTTGTGGATACGGCAAATATTGAGCAGATTAAAGAAGTGGCGAGCTGGGGGATACTCGATGGCGTAACCACTAATCCGACGTTGGTTGCCCGGGAGAAAAAAGCCTTTGTGGATTTAATTAAAGAAATCCACTCCATCGTTGAGGGTCCGATCAGCGCCGAGGTAGTGAGTCTAGAAAGTTCCGGCATGGTTGATCAGGCCAGAAGACTAGCCAAAATCGGCCGGAATATCGCCGTGAAGATTCCGCTGACCAAAGAGGGGTTGAAGGCGGTTAAAATTTTAAGCCGCGAGAAGATTATGACCAATGTTACCCTTTGTTTTTCTCCTAGTCAGGCCTTGTTAGCTGCCAAGGCCGGGGCGACATTTATCAGCCCGTTTATCGGCCGCTTGGATGATATTAGCCACGAGGGGATGAATTTAGTGCGCCAGATTAAGCAGATTTACAGTAATTACGGCTATCCGACCCAGATTATTGTCGCCAGCATCAGGCATCCCTTGCACATGCTGGAGGCAGCCCAGATCGGTGCTGATATCGCTACCGTTCCTTTCGATGTTTTAGAAAAGTTGTTTAAACACCCCTTAACCGATATCGGTATAGATAGATTCTTGCGTGATTGGCGGGGGCTTCCCGAGAAGGATAAAGCTTTTTAAATGAAATATTTTTTTATAGTTCCTTTCTTAGTTTTTTCCTTTTTCTCTTCGCTCTGGGCAGAGGAAGAAAAACCGCCCATTATTTGCCATGGCGATAAAGTCGAATTTATGGAGGCCCAGCAGAAACTAAGCGCTGAAGGCCATGTCATCGTGTTTTATCAGGATGTCAAGATAACCTGCGATAAAATCGATATCGCTTTAAATACTAAAGACGCAGTGGCTGAAGGGAATGTGGTAGTTTATCAGAAAGATTCTGTTCTCACCGGAGACAAAGCCGAATATAATTTTGACAGCCAGGACGGCACACTGTTTAAAGCGGGATTTGCTTCCCAATTAATTTATGGCAAAGGGCCGCAGGCAGTCAAAGAAGGGCCCAAAAAAATTACTATGCAGAAAAGTTATATGACGACTTGTGACCTGGACCAGCCGCATTACCGTATTCAGGCCCGCACCGCCCAGGTATTTCTTGACGATAAAGTTGTAATGAAGCATGTTATTATTTATGCCTTTGAGCTGCCGGCATTTTATTTGCCTTATTACAGCTATTCCTTAAAAGAGGAAAGACGCCCCAAGGTTACAATTCTCCCCGGAAAAGACAAAGATTGGGGATATTATGTTTTAACTGCCTGGCGGTATGAATTTAGCCAGTATCTTAAGGGTATTTTGCGCCTGGATTATCGGGAAAGAAAAGATTTTGCCAGCGGCTTTGAAAATTATTATGAGACTCCCGGCTATGGTAAAGGTTTTGTCAAGACCTATTATCTGAACGAAAGAGACTTGGAAGGAAAGCACCCATGGAAACAGCCGCGGATTACTCACGAAAGAGAGCGTTATATAATTCAGCAGCGCCACAGCTGGGATATCGACCAGAATACCGATTTAAGATTTGAATTCTGGAATGTCAGCGATACCGACGTACTTAAAGATTATTTTTATCATAAGGATTACACCAGGGCCCCCGATCCAGAATCTTATCTTTCGATTATCAAAAGTATGCCTGACTATACTGTGAGTTTTTTAGGCAAGCGCAGGTTCAGTAAGCTGTTTACCCGAGTTGAATATCAACCAGAGTTAAAATTGGATATACCAAACATTAGGATAGGGGGAGAAAGCTCAAGATTATACTGGAAATCGGAGAATGAGTTTGCTAATTTGAGCAAAAAAGAAGCCTACCCCAGCAATGTCGATGAAGATACGGTCAGGTTGAATACCTACAATCAGTTGTCCTTTACTCAGAAAGTCGGCTTTTTAAACGTCACGCCTTATGTAGGCGGAAGGGAAACTTATTATACGAAGGATAAATATGGAGTAGACGGAGATTGGTTTCGGGGAGCTTTTTATACCGGGGTAGGCGCAGAAACCAAATTTTATCGCATCTTTAATGTAAGCACGAATAAGTGGGGATTGGATATTAATAATTTAAGGCATGTGATTACTCCGACAGTAGGATATGGTTATATCCATAGCCCAACCATTGGTTCGGAGAAATTGGTGCAGTTTGATGGCCTGGATAGTATTTCCAGGCTTAACCAATTCAGTTTTTCTTTGGAGAATAAGTTGCAGACTAAGAGGAGGGCAGGCGCAGACAGTGAGGGCGAAGAGAACTTTCAGGCCGTAGATTTAGCACGTTTGACAATTAGCACTTCATATGATTATCGGCTTCCTTCGGGAAGCAAGTTTTCCGACGTCAATTTTGATTTTGAATTTACGCCATATAATTGGTTGAGCTTAGAATTCGATACGGCTTACGACCATCTTCAAGACAGATTTAAGACGTTTGGCCTGGATATTTATGCAGAAGAGGCAGATAAATGGAAGTGTGGTTTAGGTTATCGTTATGCACATGAGAGCCATAGCGAGGCCACTTTTGAAGCATCTTTCAAGCCTACGCCATTGTGGAAGATAGGGATATATGAGAACTTTATGTTTAAAGGCTACCCGAATAGCTTGAAAAAAATTTATGATTTGAGAGAACAGGAATATAGAATTGTGCGTGACTTGCACTGCTGGACCTCGGAGATCCTTTACACCATCTCGCGCGGCGAGGGAGAGAGTGTATATTTTATTTTCCGCTTAAAGGCCTTTCCGGAGATGCCGCTTGAATTTGGCAAAAGCTACCACCGGCCAAAGCCAGGGTCGCAGAATCCTGTAAGATAATGTGCAATAAAGAAAAATACAATATACAAATTCCAAATCACAAACAATATACAATACCAAAATTACAATAAACAAAGTACCCTGGCTTTTTACCATAGTATGTAATTTGTGTATTGCCTGCCTGCCGGCAAGGCAGGTAATTTGTAATTTAAGGTAGGAGATAGTATTGTGAATATTTGCATAGTAGGAGCGGGACATGTAGGTTTAGTCAGCGCCGCCTGTTTTGCCGAGCTGGGAAATCAGGTAATCTGTATAGACAATAACAGCCCTAGAATTGCAGGATTGAAGAAATCGGTGATGCCTTTTTATGAGCCAGGATTGGAAGAATTAGTAAGAAGAAATGCCAAAAAAAAGAGGTTAAGCTTTACTACGGATTTAAAAGAGGCAGTGAAGAGGTGTTTAGTAATTTTTATAGCTGTAGGAACTCCGCCCAAGGAAAACGGCGAGGCCGATCTAACCGATATTGAGCACGTAGCGCAAGATATAGCACGTTATATGCCTTCTTATCGGTTGATTGTCGAGAAAAGCACCGTTCCGGTTGAGACCGGAAAATGGGTTGAACATACTATTAAGGTTAATACCCGCGGTAAGAAAAAATTTGATGTAGCCTCCAATCCTGAATTTCTAAGAGAAGGCCAAGCGATAGAAGATTTTATGCGTCCGGACAGAATTGTATTAGGCGCAGAGAGCAAAAAGGCAAAGGATATTCTGCTTGAGCTTTATAAACCTTTGCGGGCGCCGATAATAGTAAGCGACATCAAAAGCGCCGAAATAATTAAACACGCCTCCAATTCATTTTTGGCCGCTAAAATCTCTTTTATTAACGCTGTAGCCAATATTTGTGAGCGGGTAGGCGCTGATATTGCCAAGGTAGCCGAAGGCATGGGTTCAGATAAGCGCATCGGAAGCAAGTTCTTAAACGCTGGCTGCGGCTATGGGGGATTCTGTTTCCCTAAAGATGTCGCGGCATTTATACACATTGCTGCAAAGAAAGGATATAATTTTCAACTCCTGGAGGCGGTCAAGAAAATCAACGAAGAGCAAAAGAACTTAGTAGTCAAAAAAATAGAGAGCGCCCTTTGGAACTTAAAGGATAAAAAGGTGGGGATATTAGGCTTATCTTTTAAGCCGGGAACGGATGACTTGCGTTTCGCTCCTTCAATTGACATTATTGAAAAGTTAAAATTGCACGGAGCTAAAATTTGCGCCTTTGATCCCCAGGCAATGGAAGTTGCGCGTCAGGTTTTAAAAGATATTAGATTTTGCAAAGATGTCTATGAAACTGCCAAAGGCAGCGACTGTTTGGTTATTCTTACCGAGTGGAATGAGTTTAAAGAATTAGATTTTAAAAAAATAAAAAGATTGCTTAAACAGCCCGTAATTGTCGATGGACGCAATATTTACGACCCTGATCATATGAGGCAAATGGGGTTTAAGTATTTTGGGATTGGTCGGAGTTAAAATGATCGAAGGCGTAAAAGTTAAGAAGCTAAAGGTAATTCCCGATGAGCGAGGCCGGTTGATGGAAATCTTACGCAGCGACGATGAGCTGTTCCAGCAGTTCGGTCAGGTATATATGACGACAGCTAAGCCGGGGATTGTCAAGGCCTGGCATTACCATAAATTACAAACCGATAACTTTACTTGCGTATCCGGAAAAATAAAGCTGGCTCTTTATGATGCCCGAGAGGGTTCCCAGACGTTTAAACAAACCCAGGAATTCATTATTGACCTAGAGAATCCACTTCTTGTGCAGATACCGGCAAATGTCTATCACGGGTTCAAATGTATCAGCGTTCAGGAAGCGATAGTAATCAATACCGTTACTCGGGCCTATAACCATCAAAATCCGGATGAATATCGAGTTGATGCTGACGATAGCGATATCCCCTATGACTGGAGAAAATAAATGGCCGATTTAAAAGGCGTAGTTTTGGCCGGCGGATTAGGCAAGAGATTAAGGCCGTTGACAAAAATAACCAACAAGCATTTGTTGCCAGTATTCAATCAGCCGATGGTCTATTATCCTGTTCAGACATTGGTTGAAGCCGGCATAGCCGATATCCTGATTGTTACCGGAGGCAATCATGCCGGTGAGTTCTTAAGGCTGTTAGGTAATGGCCAAGAGTTTGGCCTGAAAGATATTAACTATACCTATCAGGAAGGCGAGGGCGGGATTGCCGAGGCGTTAGGCTTAGCTGAGCATTTTGCTGATGGACAAAGAATAGTAGTGATTTTGGGCGATAACATTATTGAGAAATCAATTAAGCAAGATATAGATAAATTTAGGAAACAGCCCCAAGGCGCCCGGATACTAATCAAGGAGGTAGAAGACCCCCAGCGTTTTGGGGTAGTGGAACTTAAGGGGAATAAGATTATTGCTATTGAGGAGAAACCCAAAAAGCCCAAGTCCAATTACGCTGTTACCGGAATTTATATGTATGACGCAGAAGTGTTTAATATTATTAAAACCTTAAAACCATCGGCCAGGAATGAATTAGAAATAACTGATGTAAATAACGCCTACTTAAAGCGTAATCAGCTTTATTATAATAAATTAGACGGTTGGTGGACGGATGCCGGAAGCTTCGATTCACTTTTGCGGGCCAATAATTTAGCTGCTGAGAAATTTCGTCGAGAACAAAGATGAAAAAAATACTGGTTACAGGCGGAGCCGGATTTATCGGCTCCAATTTTATTAGATACATGCTGAATAAGCATTCAGACTATCAAATTGTGAGTTTGGATAAGCTTACTTACGCTGGAAATAAAGAGAATTTGAGAGATATGCAGGATAATCCGCGCTATAAATTTGTTCAAGGCGATATCTGCGATGCTAAGCTTGTAAATAAAGTAGCCGAGGAGTGCGATGAAATAATAAACTTTGCTGCGGAAAGTATAGCAGGGGATACTTTTTTACCTATTTGGACAACGTTGGGTATCAGGATTTATTCTTTTGAGGAATTATTTATGAATCTTTCTCGAAGGAACAAAGTAAAGGTCAATAGCCGTGGAATCGAAATAATAAATTTGACCAGCAAAAATATTAAAGCCTTAGCTTATAAAGGCGGAATTGG
>JAFGCM010000045.1 GCA_016932635.1 Candidatus Omnitrophota bacterium | reverse complement strand
CTTAGGGGAAGTAGAAAACCGGATCTCATTTTTTTCTGAGCAGGGCAAGAAAAAAACAGTCGAGAAAGTTATAGAATTATTTCAGGCATTTAATAACGAAATTATTGCTCTGCAAAATAAAGCTTATAAATTCTGCCGTTTTACCAAGGTCTATTATTGGCCTCTCTATTCAGACCAGAATGGCATCATTGCCGAATATCAAGATGGCTGCTGGATCTGTGCAATCAAGAAGGACGTAGTTACTGAAGCACAGATTCAGGAATTCCTGCAGGTTTGCAAGCAACAAAAATATAAAGTCCGGAGAATGATTATGATTACATTTAAACAAATGGAGCTCAACGTTAAGCTGATGGCTTTGGAAAAAAAGATTTGGCTCTGGGGCCTGAACGACTTAAATCTTTTATTTGATCTTTACGGTAAAGAACAAATTTTTGGGTAGGTTAAAAGATGATAAAAATCGGCGTAATCTCTGATACGCATCTTTCTACAAGATGGCAGTTACCGGAAAAGCTAAAACAGATTCTGGCCCAGGCCGATTTAATCCTGCACGCCGGAGACCTGGTATCTTTAGAGGTCCTGGAGGGCTTAAAAAAACTCGGCCCGGAAGTTAAAGCAGTCTGGGGCAATATGGACCCGCCGGAAGTAAGGCGGGCTTTACCCGAGAAACAGGTTATTCAGTTTGGGGGATTGCGCATTGGTCTGGCGCACGGAATTGGCGCGCCAGTCAATTTAATTAAAACTGTTCAGGAGCAGTTTAAGGATGACGGGCTTGACTGTATAGTATTTGGACATTCCCACTCTCCCTGCAACGAAGTGCGCTTAGGCGTTCTTTATTTTAATCCCGGCAGCCCCACAGACAAATTCTTTGCGCCTTACAATTCATTCGGAATACTGGAGATAGGCCAGACAATAAACGGGAGAATCATAAAGTTGTAATGAGAGTTTTGAATAATAAACAATATACAAATTCCAAATTACAAACAAATCCCAATATACAATCAACAATCAGGTAATTTGTAATTTAATGAACTGACCAATAGTAAATAAGATATAGTTATACAGAGGTTGAAGTATGCTTACTAGAGAACAACTGGAAAATCTGGAACAGGAATTCCTGGCCGATTACGCCATGAAAAGCAAGGAATCAAAAGGCCGTAGTTACCCGGAACCAGAACATCTTTACCGCTTAGCCTTTCAGCGGGACAGAGATAGAATCATTCATTGTACAGCCTTTCGCCGGTTGGAATATAAGACCCAAGTTTTTGTAAATTATGAAGGTGATTACTACCGCACCCGCTTAACCCATACTTTAGAAGTTGCCCAGATTGCCCGCACGATTGCGCGGGCTTTAAGATTGAATGAGGACCTGGTGGAAGCAATCTCTCTCGCCCACGACCTGGGCCATACTCCCTTTGGCCATGCCGGAGAAGAAATTCTGCATAATTTAATGCAGGGGCACGGTGGATTTGAGCATAACCAGCAGGGCTTAAGAGTGGTGGAATATCTGGAGGAAAGATATCCTGACTTTAA
The DNA here is from genome assembly GCA_016932635.1 of Candidatus Omnitrophota bacterium. Lineage (GTDB taxonomy): Bacteria > Omnitrophota > Gorgyraeia > JAFGHF01 > JAFGHF01 > JAFGCM01. Next base: position 5,916 of record JAFGCM010000045.1, on the reverse strand, counting down.
AGGGCTTAATTTAACCTGGGAGACCAGGGAGGGTATTCTTAAGCACTCAAGTTCCTATGACCACCCTGAAATAGAGCAGGGCAAAGTTAATTTACCTACTTTAGAAGCTCAGGTGGTTGACTTGGCCGATGAAGTTGCTTATGACAGCCACGATCTGGACGATGGGATAACCTCCCAGTTTATCGATATAAAAGCATTAAGTAAAATCGAGATTTGGCATCAGGCTCAAGATGAAATTTTACAAAAACAACCCCAGCTCAAAGATGAAATTCAGAAATATCAAATTATCAAATCCCTGATTAATCTTCAGGTAGCGGATGCGCTTAAACAAACTGAGCGAAAATTAGCCGAACACGATATTCATTCAGTAGATCAGGTCAGAGAGTTTTCCCGAAAACTAGCATGTTTTAGTCCGGCAGTCAATGAACAGCGCAAACAGTTACGCCGCTTCCTCAATCTCAATCTTTACCAGCATTATAAAGTAGTGCGGATGTCCAGTAAGGCCAAAAGATTTATTCAAGAGCTATTTCAATGTTATCTGGCTAATCCGGAACAGCTTCCTCCGACCAGCCGCGGGAGACTGAAAAATGAGGATACGCACAGAGTAATCTGCGATTACATCGCCGGAATGACCGACCGCTATGCCCAAAATGAATACCGTCGGCTGTTTCAGGCCTACGAGGCGATTTAATTTCTGCTTGCTAGTTCTTGCGATATAGGATATAATTTAACAGAAAGTTTTTTACAGCGCATAAATAAATGAGAATAGATAAAGTTTATCAAAGAGAACTGCTAAAAAAATTATCCAGAGGCCTGGACCTGAAAAGGGAAAAGGCGCTGTTCAGCCGACTATTTAAGCACCCGATCTTCTGGATGCTGGATCAGCCCAGCTCGCTAAAAAAGGGAGCAGGGAATGCTCGGCTCTTGCCGTTCGTCGATGAAAAGCGTTTCTGTTCATTGGTTAAAGACAAGCGTAAACTCTACTGCCGATCCTTAATCCAGGCTGTAAATAGAGCGAAAAAATCCCGCCAGCTGGAAGAATTTGTCTGCTCCAATCAGAGTTACGGACTTTGTCTGCCTTTGGTCCAGGGTGATGCCCTGTATGGTTTTTTGATTCTTTGCCATTTAAAAATTCATCCCACGGAACAAGCCTTGCATCTGATTAGCGCCTGGAACAACACAATTTTAGAAAAGGCGCAAAAAGAATTGGAGCTGGCCAAGCTCTATCAGACTATTCGTCCCCGGGCAGTGGCCTTATCCACCATCCATACTATTCGCAGGTTGATCAGCTCCACCCTAGACTTAGATGAACTTTTGCCCAGGATTGCCCGGCTTTCTCTTCAGGTATTACGGGCTAAGCGCTGCTTAATTAGCCTGCTGGATGAAAAAAGCAAGCAGCTTTTGCCCAGGGCGGCGATTGATTTATCTTGCAAAACCATCCCTGCGTGGCCGCTGCGTTTAATGAAGAAGATAGAAAAAAAATTGCAGCGCAGCGGAAATATCATCCTCAAAAAATCTTATCTTGCTGTTCCCTTGATTGATGAAGACCTGATCGGAATAATTACGATTGCGCAGAAGACCTCCAAGGCGGCGTTCAATGGCTTTGACCGGGAAATATTAACCGCGCTGGCTGAGCAGGCCGTGGGCGCAATCAAAAACGCCAAACTCTATAAGGAGCAGGAAGAGATTCTGTTAGGAACAGTGCAATCTTTATCGGCCCTGTTGCAAATTAAGTCGGCCTACCCCTACAAGAATCTGCAGGCCCTGATGGGTATCGTCACGGGCATAGCTAAAGAATTAAGACTTTCTCCGGAGGCCCTGCGGGATCTGCGCTATGCCTCAATGTTGCACGATGCCGAAAGAGTAGGCATCCCTGAAGATATTTTAACGAAACCCGCACAATTAAGCGGAGAGGAATTTAAGATTATCAAAGAGCATCCCAAAACAAGCATCAAAATCTTAAGTCCGCTCCAGCGCTTAAAACCCGCTATTACTATTATCTTGCATCATCATGAGAAATTTGATGGAAGCGGATATCCTGATAAGCTAAAAGGGGATAAGATACCTCTGGGGGCCAGGATTATGGCGGTAGCCGATAGCTTTATGGCGATGATTTCCCTTAGGCCGTATCGTAAATCTACGACAATCGAGGAGGCAATTAGGGAAATAAAAAAACACAGCGCAACCCAATTTGACCCCCGGGTGATTAAGGCCTTTTTAAATTTTACTAAAAAGGTTGCCTTTAAGAAAATAATTGTGGGGATTTACAATGCCCGAACTAAAAAAGATATTTAATTCCCAGTTGAACCGCAGAATTGTTGCTTTCTTTCATAACTACCCCACAACCGTGGATACCGCCGGCGGTATCAGCGCCTGGCTTAATCAAAATATAGATGAAGTCAGAGCGGCCCTTAAGTATCTGGCCGAGCAAAATATTCTGATTGCCCACCAGGGCCCTCCAACAACTGCTTATGGATATACACAGGATCTAGAACTTATTGAGCAAATCGCTAGATTAATCGCTAAAGAATAATTTAAGAAGGAGGATAAATGTTTAATCCTAATCCTGAACAACAGGCGGAACTTTTTCAGGAATTATCCGACCAGCCTCAAAAGTCAAAGCGGGCGAAATTCAATTTAACGAAAATTGCCTTGATTTTATCTTATGAAAATATCATTATTCTTTCCATCGGCCTGGTAATGGTACTGATAGTTTGTTATTCATTAGGGGTGGAAAGGGGTAAATATTTAGTCCAGGCTAAAAGTGAAGATTTAGAGCTACGGCCGACAGAGCAGACTGAACAGGTCCAAGAAACCCAATCTGCGCCAACAGTTAAGCCGGATCTGCCCAAACAAGGAAAGAAGATCAAGATTCAAGTTGCTACTTTTCGCAGCGATAAATATGCTGAAATTGCGAAAAAACGTTTAGAGCACAGCGGCTTTCAGCCGTTTGTAGTTACTCGGGGAACTTTTAGGGAGGTATGCGTCGGTGGTTATAGCGATAAGCAAGAGGCCAAGCAGGCCTTGAAAGAATTAAGAAAGATGTACGCTGATTGTTTTATCCGTAATTGAAAGGAGCATGGAAGATGTCGGTTCATCCTAGTTTAGCGGCCAAGGGAAAAGGTAAGCGGCAACGCAGTGTCTTGAAGCGTTTTGAGCGGTTGAAGGAACTCCAGGAAAAAGAAAAGTGGAAACCCGAGGACTCGGTGTTCGGACTGCCCAAACTGAAAGTCGTGCGTTGGAAGGCTAAAAAGACCAAGAAGGCCGTTGAAGAAACAGCTGCTGCTGAGCAACCAGCTCAAGCTGCTGCAACAACGGCTAAAACTCCCACCCCAGGAGCGTCCAGTGGAGCAAAAGAAAAGAAAGAACAGAAGCCAGCAAAGAAATAATTTTGTTTTCCTATTGCTTTTTTTTGCCAGTTTTATGATAATGGATAGGGTAAGTATTTTTGCTCAAGAAGAGTTTTCGCCGGCGTATGCTGTTGTTTTGAAAGATAAAGTAAACATTCGAGCTGGAGCGGGACCTAATTTTGAGATTCTCGGCCAGGCCGATAAAAATGAAGAGTTAGCGGTAGCCGGCGCAACATACGACTGGTATAAGGTTAAATTGCCTGAAGATGCCCGTTGCTACGTGCATCGGGATTATATTCGCGACAACGTGGCGCAGGCAGATAAGTTACGTTTGCGCGCCGGATGCGGTTTAAATTATAATGTGTTGGGAATGATTAAGCAAGGAGAAAGAGTCCAGGTAATAGGGCAAGAAGGAGATTGGTTAAGAATTGTCCCTCCGGAAAATTGCTTTGGCTGGATTAAAAAGGATTGTCTTGAGCTTTCGCGCAGAAAATATCTACCCCAGCCAGTTAAGCGAGTTTCCGTGCTGCCTGCAGTCATCCAGAAAAACCAGGTCCGCATCTCGGGAATAATCAAAGACCAGGGTCAAATCTTTGGGCGCCTGGGCACACATAAATTAACTGTGGATAAAAAAACGCGATATTATCTACAGAGTGATCAGATCGACCTTAAGCCTTATGTCTATCATCGGGTGAGCATAACTGGCGAAATCGTGAATACAAAGAAGAAGTCGCGCTACCCGCTGATTAATGTCCAAGAAATCAAGGAAGAAGAATGATTTTAATTTCACTGCCGATTTTTCTTATCGCAGTGATCATCCACGAATGCGCCCACGGCTGGGTAGCTTTTAAGTTGGGTGATCCGACTGCCAAATATGCCGGGCGCCTGACGCTTAACCCTCTTGCTCATATTGACCCGATGGGCACAATATTTCTGCCGCTTTTGTTAATTGTAATGCGTGCGCCAATAATATTCGGCTGGGCCAAACCCGTGCCGATTAATTTTTCTCTGTTACGCAACCCCAAGAGAGATATGGTCTGGGTCAGTGTAGCCGGCATTACAGCCAATATAATGCTGGCAATTTTTCTTTCTTTTTTACTCAGAACCGGCCTTTTCCCAGTGGGCAGCTACGGCTGGTTATTTTTAAGTTACGGCATCTTAATTAATTTGGTTTTAGCGGTATTTAATGCCTTGCCTATTCCGCCGCTTGATGGTTCGAGAATTGTGACGGCCCTATTACCCCCGGATTTAGCTTACTCCTACATGCAGCTTGAGCGTTATGGCTTCCTTATTTTGATTGCCGTGTTATGGCTGGGGCTTTTGGACCGGGTAATCTGGCCGATAGTGATTACCTTAGCGGCTATTTTGGGAGTGGGGATATGACCCAGATCAAGGTTAATTTAGGCAAAAGAAGCTATCAGATTATAATCGGCCCAGGAGCGCTGTCTCAATTAAGCAGCTGGTTAAAAAAGTTAAAATTAGGCCAAGCAGCCATCGTTGTTACCAACCCAACAATTAATCGATTGTATGGACGCTTGATCAAACAGGCGCTTCAGCATTTAGGCGTAGAGTTACATTTTGGGCAAGTAGCGGATTCTGAAAAAAGTAAATCCCATTCGGTGTGTATTAATTTAGTCGGCAGGCTCGCGCAACTGGACCGGGGAAAAGGCGTTTTTGTGATTGCTTTAGGAGGCGGGGTGGTCGGTGATTTAGCCGGTTTTGCCGCGGCAATTTACAGAAGAGGCATTCCCTATATCCAAGTGCCTACTACGTTGCTGGCTCAAGTAGATTCCAGTATCGGCGGTAAGGTGGCCATTGACCTGCCTTGCGGAAAGAACCTGATCGGCTCTTTTTATCAACCGCGCCTGGTGATCAGCGATATCAACCTGTTGAGTTCATTAAGCAAACAACAAATTCGCTCTGGATTAGCCGAAATTATTAAGTATGCCATCATCGCCGATAAAGGGCTGTTTAAATATTTAGAACTGCATTTAGATAAACTGCTGCAACGCAACCCTAAGGCCTTGCAACACGTCGTGCAAGTTTGTAGCAAGATCAAGGCCAGAATCATTGAGCAGGATGAGACCGATACCAAAGAAAAAAGAATGGTTTTAAATTTTGGCCACACCGCCGGACACGCGATAGAAGCAGCTTCAGGCTTCAGCCAAAATTACCCGCATGGTCAGGCAATAGCCTTAGGGATGCTGGTAGCCTGCGAGATAGCCAGGCAATTGAAGATGACTCCAGACAGCACAATAAAGCGCATAGGAAAATTAATCTTCAAAGCCGGGCTGCCTACGAAAATATCCGGATTGAGCCTAAAGGATATTTTGCAGGCGCAGGCTCATGATAAAAAGTTCAGCGCTGGAAAGAACCGCTTTGTTCTGCCTGTAGCTATTGGCAAGGTTGTGGTCAAAGAAGATATACCGCAACAGGTGATTGATAAAGCAATAAAGTCAAGAATGACTCGCGAGAAACCATCATTGAGCGACTATGAGTAAAATCTCAAGAAATCCTAATGTTCGCTACGTCCAAATAATGGAGGTAAGACAATGAGAAAACTTTT
>JAFGCM010000044.1 GCA_016932635.1 Candidatus Omnitrophota bacterium | reverse complement strand
AGTGAATCTGCGGGAAATCTTGCGATGTCGCATTTTATTTTATTCCTTCTTCTTTTTCAGTCTTGTTGTATCCAGCTTCATGCCCAAAGAAAGCCCCAGCCTGCCTAAAATCTCATTAATTTCGGCTAAAGACTTTTTTCCGAAATTCCTGTATTTGAGCATTTCCATTTCAGTTTTTTGCACCAGATCCCCGATGGTTTTAATCTTGGCCTCTTCTAAACAATTGGCGCTTCTGACCGAAAGCTCAAGCTCCGAAATCGGCTGTCTAAGCTTTTCGTAAAGCTCTTGATCTTCGTCAGACTCTTGTTCCTCTTCTTCCTCAGGCAACTTTCCAAAACCAACAAAGGGCTCTAAATGTTTTTGCAGGATATTGGCGGCGTAAAGCAGGGCATCTTTGGGAGCAATGCTGCCATTAGTCCAAATCTCTAAAATTAGCCGGTCATAATCAGTCATCTGCCCTACCCGGGTATTCTCCACGTGAAAATTTACTTTTGCCACGGGTGAGAATATCGAATCTACAGGAATGACTCCAATGCCGTGAGATTCCTTTTTGTTTCTTTCAGCCGGCAGGTATCCCCGGCCTCGGCCTACTTCCATTTCTACGTAAAACTTGGTATTTTTAGAAAGCGTAGCGATCAAAAGCTCAGGGTTCACTATCTCTATGGTTTCATCGGTAATAATATCGCCAGCCCTAACTTCTCCTTTTTTTTCAGCCTTGATAAAGATTGTTTTGGGATTCTTGGTGTGGGAGCGTAAAATCAGCCGCTTAATATTTAGGATAATCTCCGGGACATCCTCGAGTACTCCGGGGATACTGGAAAATTCGTGCAACACCCCCTCAATCTTTACCGAGGAAACGGCGCTGCCTTCGATCGAAGAAATTAATACCCGCCTTAAAGAATTGCCGACGGTAATACCATAGCCCCGTTCAAATGGTTCAGCAATAAATTTGCCATAAGTATTGGTGTAGCTATCCTGGTCGCACTCCAGTTTCTTTGGCATTTCAAAATTCTTCCACTTAATGCCCATGCTTGCCCCCTGATTAATTATGTTAAACTACTTTGAATATAATTCTACGATTAATTGCTCGCGTACTGGAAATTGAATATCCGCTCTTTTAGGAAACCGATCAATAGTCCCTTGTAAATTATCGGTATCTGCCTTTAACCACTGGGGAACCAAGCGGTCTTTATTGACTTTTATATTCTCCCGAATCAGCTTGAGTTTATTTTCATCCTTCCTCAGCGAGATGACGTCATTCACTTTGATTAGGTACGAGGGAATGTCTACAGGTCTTTGATTAACTAAAATAAATCTGTGTCTGACTATTTGCCTGGCTTGGCTGCGGGAATGCGCAAAACCCAAGCTAAAAACTACGTTATCCAAACGGCGCTCCAACAGTTGCAACAGCACCTCTCCGGTCACGGCCCGTTCGCGCTCTGCTCTTTTAAAATAGAGGCGAAATTGATGTTCGTTAATCCCGTAAATTCTCTTCACCTTTTGTTTTTCTCGAAGCTGCAGGGCATAGTCGGAGAGTTTAGTGCGTCTTTTACCGTGCTGGCCCGGGGAAAAGGACCTTTTGGTATAGGCGCATTTATCACTTAGACATCGTGAGCCTTTTAAAAATAATTTTTCACCTTCTCTGCGGCATAGGCGGCAAACTGAACCTGTGATTCTGGCCATTACACTCTCCTGCGTTTAGGGGGACGGCAGCCGTTATGGGGAATAGGGGTAACATCTTTTATAGCCGTAATATTCAAGCCCGCAGCCTGAATTGCTCGGATGGCCGATTCTCTGCCGGAACCCGGACCCTTAACGTATACCTCTACTTGTTTGACACCTAACTCCTTGGCCTTGCGGGCACAATTAGTGGCTGCAATCTGGGCCGCAAAAGGAGTGGACTTCTTGGAACCGCTAAAACCAACTGCTCCGCAACTGGTCGAGGCTACGGCATTGCCTTTTTTATCTGCTATTGTAATAATAGTATTGTTAAAAGTAGCCTGGATATGGGCGATACAACTACTGATATCCGTGGTAATCTTTTTCTTCTGTTTAGTCTTTTTTTCCTTAACCATAAAGTCTTTCTCCGTTATTTTATTTATTTACTTTCAGCGGCCGGGGCAGCTTTTTCTTTTGCCTTGATCGCTCCTACTGTGCGGCGGGGGCCTTTGCGCGTACGGGCATTCGTACGGGTCCTTTGGCCGCGCACCGGTAGTCCTTTTTTATGCCTTAATCCCCGCCAACTGCCGATATCAATCAATCGTTTGATATGTTGAGCAATTTCTCTACGCAGATCTCCCTCAACCTTATAGTCTTTTTGAATCACGTTGGTTAATCTGGATACCTCTTCTTCTGTTAAGTCCTTGGCCCGGGTATCGGGATTAATCCCGGTAGTCTTTAAGATCCTGTTGGATAAAGAACGACTAATGCCGTAAATATATGTCAGCGCTATTTCGATGCGCTTATCTTTAGGTATATCAATTCCGATAATCCTGGGCATCTTAACCTCATCCTTGCCTTTGTTTATGCTTAGGGTTGGCGCAAATTACCCTGAGCACACCCTGTCTTTTAACAATCTTGCATTTTTCGCAAATTCTCTTAATCGAGGCCTTTACCTTCATGGTTTTAGCATCCTTATTTATTTCGGTAAATTATCCGCCCTTTGCTTAAATCGTAAGGCGACATTTCCACAGTTACCTTATCTCCTGGTAATATTCTGATAAAATTCATTCTCATTTTACCCGATATGTGTGCCAAAATCTTGTGCCCGTTTTCCAATTCTACGCGGAAGGTGGCATTAGGCAGGGATTCACTAACTGTGCCACTTACCTGTAACGGTTCTTCTTTAGCCATTTTTACTCCCAAGCAGTTAGGACTTCTGGCTGAGTATCGCTAATGCAGATCGTATGTTCAAAATGCGCTGAAAGCCTGCGGTCCTTGGTTACGGCTGTCCATTGATCGTCCAAAATTTCTACATCCCCTGAGCCTTGATTGACCATCGGCTCAATGGCCAAGGTCATTCCCGCCTGTAACTGCGGACCTCGGCCAGGAAACCCAAAATTAGGTATTTCCGGATCCTCGTGCATCTCTAAACCAATGCCATGTCCGACGAACTTACGCACTACCGAGAAACCCTGGGACTCGACATAAGTCTGGATAGCGTAAGAAATGTCCGAAAGATGATTTCCAGGTTTCGCCTGATCGATACCTATACGTAAAGCCTGTTCAGCCACTGCTAAAAGTTTAAGTGCCTGCGGAGAAACTTCACCCACCGGAAAAGTCCAAGCTGCATCACCAAAAAACCCGTTTAATTTTGCGCCCACATCGATACTCGCTAAATCGCCTTTTTGAAGCTGGCGTTTTCCAGGAATACCGTGTACCACCTGTTCATTAACCGAAGTGCAAATATTGGCCGGATAGCCTTTATAGCCTTTAAAAGCGGAAACTGCCCCCAGCTGAACTAACAGCCGCTGGGCTTGTTGGTCCAACTCTTCGGTAGTAATCCCGGGGTGTAAATACTCTTTTAATCGTCTTAATATCTTACCCACTACATGGCAGGCAGTTTTAATTTGTTCAATTTCCTGCTTGGACTTAATATGAATCATCGGGATGCAATCAAATTTTCCCGGGAAAATATCTCTGTTAATTGCACCAACACCTGTTCAGCCGGCAAATCCCCGGAGACCTCTTTCAGCTTTCCGGTTTTTTTATAATATTCAATTAAGCCGTGGGTCTGGTTCTGATAAATATTTAATCTTTTTTTTACAGTAGCTTCCTGATCATCTTGCCTGATATTTAAAGTCCCACCGCAAAAATCGCAGATATTGTCTTTTTTGGGCGGCCGGTTGACCAAGTGAAAGTTCACATTGCATTTATTACAGACCCGCCTTCCGCCCAGACGCATCAGGCTTACCTCAGGCTTAGTTTTAAAATAAATCACCAGCTCAATAGGCAAATTCAATTTCTCCAAACCTGCGTTCAAGGCCTCAGCCTGCGGCAGGGTACGCGGAAAGCCGTCTAAGATAAAACCTTTTTGCGTATCGGGCTTAGCTAATCTTTTCATTACCACCGCCACCACCACATCGTCCGGCACCAACTCTCCGCTCTGGAGGAATTTGGCTACCTGTTGTCCCAGTTGGGAACCATCAACTACCTCATCACGCAAAATATCTCCAGTAGAAATGTGCACCAAATTAAATTTATCGCAGAGCAACTCTGCTTGAGTACCTTTACCAGCTCCCGGAGGCCCCAAGAGTATTAACCGCATTAACGTCGACCTCTGATTCTTCCCTTTTTCATAAATCCTTCATAGTGGCGCATCAAAAGATGCGACTCTACTTGCCTCATTGTATCCAACATTACCCCGACAATAATTAACAGACCCGTGCCCCCGAAAAATGAAGCGACTAGATAAGGAATACTCAAAGCGCCCCCGATTAATTCAGGAAATACCGCAATAATCGCCAAAAAGATCGCTCCGGGCAAAGTAATGCGCGTCAGGATAAAATCAAAATATTGGGCAGTGGGCTTGCCCGGTCTGATCCCAGGCACAAACCCGCCGTATTTACGCATATTATCAGCGATATCAATCGGATTAAACGTTACTGCCGTGTAAAAGTATGTAAAAAAGATGATTAGCCCGGTATAAAAAATTAAATACAATATTCCGCCGCGCGTAAGTGAATTAGCAATAGCCTGTAACAACGGATTAGGCATCACTCCAGCTAAGGTAGCCGGAAAAAGAATAATCGATTGGGCAAAGATAATCGGGATCACTCCAGCCTGGTTAACCCTTAAGGGGATGTAGGTACTTTGACCACCGTAAACCTTGCGTCCGATAATTCTTCTGGCATATTGCACCGGGATCCTCCGCTGGCCTTGGGTGATCAGGATTACCGCCACGATTACCGCCACCATAATTACTGCCATCAGCACCAATTTCAGGGGATCCATCTGCCCGGTTTTTAAGTAAAAACTTACTTGATATAAGGCCGAAGGCAGCCGCGAGATAATACCTACGGTGATAATTAACGAAATGCCATTACCTATCCCATACTCCTGAATTTGTTCACCTAGCCACATAATAAAGGCTGTTCCAGTGGTCAGCGTAAGGACACTAAGCAGCCGGAAGGCCCAGCCAGTAAATTGCACTATCTGTAAGCCCTGAAAATGAGCGGGATTTTCCAACCATAAACTGATAAAAAAGGACTGAACTACCGAAAGGACAATGGTTCCGTAACGAGTATATTGGGTAATCTTTTTTCTTCCGGCTTCGCCTTCCTTGCTTAATCTTTCCAAATAAGGCACAACTGTAGTCAAAAGCTGCAGGATAATCGAAGCGGAAATGTAAGGCATAATTCCTAAGGCAAATACCGTCAATCTCTGTATTGCGCCGCCGCTAAACATATTCATGATGCCAAAGAGCGTGCCGCCCTGTTGCTTGGCAATGTTATCAAAAAATTGAGCCAGGGCCGAACTGTCAATCCCCGGAGTAGGAATATAGGCACCGATCCGGTAAACTACAAATAATCCTAACGTAACCAGCACTTTTTTGCGCAGGTCGGGAATCTTAAAAATATTACTTAAGGCTTGCAGCATAACTCTACCTGACCACCGGCCTGTTCTATTTTTTCTCTGGCCTGTTTAGATACCGCATGGACCTGAACCTTTAAGGCCTTGGTAAGTTTACCTTGGCCTAAAATTTTAACTGAAACTTTAAGTTTTTTAATCAATCCCTGTTCTTGGAGCATCTGCGGCGTTACGGTCGAGTCCTTTTTGAAGCAGTTCAAGTTCTCGACATTCAGGATTTGGCACTGCTTTGCAAACGGATTATTAAATCCGCGTTTGGGTAAACGCCGAAAAAGCGGCATTTGGCCACCTTCAAATCCGGGATGCAGGCTACTTCCGGAACGCGCCTTCTGTCCTTTATGGCCCCGGCAACTAGTTTTACCGTGCCCAGAGGCATGGCCCCTGCCTACGCGCTTAGGCCTTCTATTTGTTCCTTTAGGCGAAGATAAATTATTCAATCTCATCCGCATTTTCCTCTGCTTCAATTTGTTCAAGCGGCTCGACCTTGGTTGCTTCTGTCTTCAGGTTCAGTAATCCCTGCAGGCAAGCCCTGGTTACATTCAGCGGGTTATCAGAACGCAAACTCTTGGTTAAGATATCTTTGATTCCGCAGACTTCGCAAATTGCCCGCACCGCCCCTCCGGCAATTACGCCTGTTCCGGGAGCAGCCGGTTTCAACAACACCCTGGCGGCGCTAAATTTACCCACAATATCATGGCCGATGGTTGTCCCTTGTAAAGGGACTTTCAACATATCTTTCTTGGCAGAGTTTAAGGCCTTGCGGATTGCCTCGGCAACCTCGCGGGCCTTACCAAAGCCATACCCTAAGCTGCCGCGGCCATTACCTACGACGACCAAGGCGCTAAAGGAAAACCGCCGGCCACCCTTAACTACCTTGGCCGTGCGATTAACCGCAATTACCTTCTCCATGATTTCCGGTTGAACTGCTTCGCTTTTTGGTCCTGGTTTTACTTGTGCCAATTTTACTCCTTTAAAAGTTTAAGCCGTGTTTACGGCAGGCCTCGGCCAGGGTCTTGACCCGACCATGATAAAGAAAACCCGAGCGGTCAAATACGACCTGGTTAATACCTTTTTGCTTTGCTCGCTCGGCCAGTTTCTCTCCTAAAAGTTGCGCGGCCTTTAAGTTTCCTCCGTAGAGGAGTTCCTTTTTCAATACTTTATCCTGGGTAGAAATTGAAACCAGGGTTTTTCCGGTTAAGTCGTCAATCAGCTGGGCGGTAATATTGGCTAAGCCGCGATATACAGAAAGTCGCGGCCGCTGGGACGTGCCGAAAATTTTTTTTCGGATTCTTTTATGCCTGGTTATTCTTTTTTCTGCTTTTTTGCACATTTTTTAGGCTACGGCCTTGCCGACCTTATGGCGGACATATTCGCCCAGATAGCGAATACCCTTGCCTTTATAAGGTTCGGGTTTGTAAAATGAACGGATTTTAGCGGCGGCTTTTCCCACCTGTTCCTTATTAATACCCTTAACTATAATCTGCGTCGGCTTAGGGGTTTCGATAGTGATACCTTCAGGAATCAGAAAGTTAATCGGATGCGAAAAACCCAGCTGCAGATCTAATGTTTTTGCGGAAACCTGGGCCCGAAAACCTAAGCCCCGGATTTCCAGCTCTTTACTGAAACCCTCGGTAACCCCATGGACCATATTAAAAATAAGGTTACGCATTAAACCGTGCAGAGATTTATCCTGCTTAGAATCCGTGCTCCTGGTAACAATTATTTTACTGTCTTTTAGCTCTACCTTGATCCGCGGATGAATGGACATCTGAAGTTTACCCTTTGGTCCCTGCACAGTGATTAGACCGCTATTCAATTCAATCTTGGTATTACTGGAAAAATTGATTGGCT
>JAFGCM010000043.1 GCA_016932635.1 Candidatus Omnitrophota bacterium | reverse complement strand
TAGTGGCCGATTTTGACCACTGGCTGCGCTACTTGTCGGCAGAAAGATTCATTCGAGAAATCTTGGTGGAGAAGCTGGGAATTAAATATTTAATTGTTGGTCAGGGATTTTTGTTCGGAAGAGATAGAATCGGTTCATATGCTGTTTTAAAGAAACTATCGCGAATATACGGCTTTAAGACCGTCGAGATAAAAAAGATTAAAATAAACAACCAGATCGTTTCCAGCACCAAAATCCGGGCCTTGATTCAAAAAGGAAAAATTGCCCAGGCTAATCAGCTCTTAGGAAGAAAATTTTCCTTATCGGGAAAAGTGAAACAGGGAAGCAGTCGAGGAAGAATTTTAGGATATCCCACTGCTAATATCCAGCCCGAGCAGGAAATCATTCCGGCTGGGGGTGTCTACGTAGTATTAGTAAGATTAAATCAGCAGATTTATCCGGGGATATTAAATATTGGCCATTGCCCGACGTTCCCGGAAAAAAAGAAGTCTTCGCCCACAATAGAAGTGCACATTTTTAATTTTAACCATCAGATTTACGGCAACAGACTAGAGGTTTGTTTTATTAAGAAAATTCGCTCAGAGAAAAGATTTATTTCCCGGCAGGCGCTTGCGGCCCAGATCCGTAAAGACGAGCTGCGGGCGCGCCAGATCCTAATATAGCCCAAAAAATCCTCCCCAGATTTAATTTAAGCTTCACCCCAAAATATAGTTGTTTTCCTGCCAATTTCCTACCACAACTGGTATTTTCGCATAATTTTGTAAAAAACTGAAATTTTCCTCTTGACAAATGATTATCGATCAGGTATACTTTTGTTGTTGGTGGATGAAAGTGGAGGGAAGTGGGATGTTTTATGGTGAATTCGAACATGCCTTAGACCGCAAAGGAAGATTGGTCTTCCCGGCCAAATTCCGCCAAGTGGCCAAAGAAAATTACATTGAACGCTTCTATATTACCCGCGGCCTGGATAAATGTCTGTTTGTTTTTACCGAAGAAGAATGGAAATTACAAGAGCAGAAATTCAAGGCCTTATCCTTCACCAAGGCGGAGGCCCGCCGATTTAATCGGCTTTATTTTTCCGGAGCCTGCGAAATAATTCTAGACAAACAGGGCCGGGTGCTGATCCCGAAATATCTTAAGGATTATGCGCAAATTGATCGGCAGATTATGATTGTAGGTGTGGCTAATCGCATCGAGATCTGGAGCCAGAAACTCTGGAAGGAATTTTACGAAAAGACCCAAGGGACATTTGAGGATATTGCCGAGAAGTTGATCGAATAAGTTATTGTCCGAATTGAAGGAGGGGGAAATGAGCCTGGAATTACTTACTCGCCATAGCGAAAGAAGGCACCTTGAATTTGGCGAAAAGAAGCTTTCTCTAGAGCAACTTAGGCGCCAAAGAATGCTTTCCAGCGAACTCTTAGGTTATCTCGCCCCTAAGCACTACCCGCGATTTTTCTTAGACGAAAGATTAAAAAGCAGATTCAGGTAGGCCCGCAACCTACAATCAGCAGCCGGATGACCAAAATCACATATCAACATATACCGGTAATGTGCACAGAAATATTAGAATATTTAAAATTAGGTAGAGACCAGACTATCTTGGATTGCACGCTGGGCTTAGCCGCCCACGCCGAGGCAATATTACAGCAGCTGGGGCCGGGAGGAAGGTTAATCGGCATAGACCAGGACCAGGAAGCGCTGCAAGCGGCTAAAGACAGACTTGGGCAGTTTAATAATTGCATTCTCCTGCAAGGCAATTTCAGAAATATAGATATAATTTTGGACCAGCTTAAAATTGACAAAGTCGATGCCATAGTATTTGATTTGGGGGTGTCATCTTTACATCTGGATCAAGCCACCCGTGGTTTTAGCTTTAAGCTGGATGCCCCCTTAGACATGCGGATGGATAAGAGTTTAAGGCTTTCCGCTTTTGATCTGGTGAATTTCTTGCCCCAGGAAAAACTTTCCGATATTTTAAGGCGCTTTGGCGAAGTCCGTTGGCACCATCGGATTGCCCGGGCAATAGTCAGAGAAAGGAAAAAAACGCCGATTGTCAATACCGCTCAGCTGGCTGATCTGATTAGCCGAGTAACGCCCCGCAGAATCGCCAGGATTCATCCGGCTACAACTACCTTTCAGGCCTTACGCATCGCAGTTAATGACGAGTTGGAGGCCTTAAAAGAGGCGCTGGTCAAATGTCTGGACTATGCCCGAGTCGGCGCCCGGATTTGTGTCATCTCTTTTCATTCCCTGGAGGACAGAATAGTGAAGATGCAATTCCGCGCTCTGGCCAGTGAAGGAAAATTACGCATTATTACCAAGAAGCCGCTTAAGCCTACGGAACAGGAAATTAGGAGCAACCCCCGTTCCCGCAGTGCTAAATTGCGGGTTGGTGAAAGGATCTAAAATTGAAACTTTCCAAATTTATGTTAGCGATAGTGTTGATTACGACAGTGGCCTTGGGCTATGTCCATCAGCAGGTGGAGCTGTTGAAAGTCAATTACAGCATTAATCGCAATAAGGATAGTCTCTTGGTTCTACTTGACCAAAATAGCGCATTGATGTATAATGTAAATAGTTTGCAGTCGCCAGTTTATTTGGATGAGGTTCTTTCTGCCAGGAGCCTAAACTTGGAAGTTCCTTCACGCTGGCAGACAATTGGTCTGGCTGAGGCTGCCAGGGTGCTGGAGTAATTTAGTTTTTTGTAATCTTTAAACGTTTAGATAAATCTCATTAATGTGCTCAGGAGAAATCCCAATCCCCGCCTGCATTTAGTTTTTCTTATTTTTGCCCTGGCATTCTTGCTGTTACTTGCCCGCTTGGTATTCGTCCAAATTTTCCAATCCCCCCGGCTTAAATCCTACGCCCAAGACCAGCACAACGTGTTTATCCAGATTATGCCTAAAAGAGGCCTGATCCTGGACGGGAAATACAGAGAGTTAGCGGTGAATGCCGTTTCCTATTCGATTTTTGCCACTGATAAATTTCAAACGCCGCAGGATAAAATAGATAAACTCTCTGCGCTGCTGGGCCTGGATAAAAAAGATTTGGCCAAAAAACTGAATACGCCAAAAAAATTTGTTTGGCTGAAAAGGAAAATCAGTCCTGAATTAGCTCAGCAAGTTAAAGACTTAGAGCTGAGCGGTGTTGGCCAGATCCGGGAAGATAAAAGATTTTATCCTGAAGGGAGTTTTGCCTGCCATATTCTTGGGTTTACCGATATTGATAATCATGGTCTGGAGGCCGCAGAGCTTTATTATGAACCGTATCTGGCCGGGACAAAAGGCTGGCGTCTGGCCCAAAGAGATGCTAAGAGACGCGAGGTGATTTGCTGGAATGAGCAATCGATTTTACCTTTGGATGGTTACAATGTAGTATTGACTATCGATAGCATCATTCAGAATATCGCCGAAAGGCACCTGCGTAAAGCGGCAGCTAAATACAAAGCGACTCAAGGAATGGCCATTGTGATGCAGCCAAAAACGGGTGAGATTCTGGCTCTCTGCAATTATCCGGAATATGACTTAAATGCCTTTGGCGACTATCCTCAACAGTTGCGCAGAAATTTGGCGATCAGTGATATGTTTGAACCCGGTTCTTCTTTTAAATTTGTTACTGTGGCCGCTGCCCTGGAGGAGAAACGGGTTAAAATAACAGATAAGTTCTATTGCGAGAAGGGTGTCTATCGTCTGGGCAGGCGCATTCTGCATGACTATAAGCCCTACGCTGAACTAAATGTTAAGGAAATTATTAGCCACTCCAGCAATATCGGCACAGTAAAGATTGCTCAAACCTTAGAGGCCAAGACACTTTATAAATATATTAAGGATTTCGGGTTTGGCAGTTTGACCGATATTGATTTGCCCGGTGAGGCTAAAGGGATAGTCCGGCCGGTTGCGCAGTGGTCAGGCATCTCAATTTCTTCCATTCCTATGGGCCAGGAGGTGGGGGTTACTGCGCTGCAGTTAATTACGGCGATGTCTTGTCTGGCTAATGATGGCATCCTGGTCAAACCGAAGATTGTCAAATCGATCCAGCAAAAAGCAGGGCAAGAAATGAAGGCTTTTCCTACCCAGGAAGTACGCCGGGTTATTTCTTCAGAAACAGCCAACGCTTTAAAGGAAATTCTGACTGCGGTGGTCGAGGAAGGGACCGGAAAACTTGCCCAGGTCGCCGGGTATCAGACAGCCGGAAAAACCGGTACTGCCCAAAAGGCCAAGGCCCAAGGGGGGTATTATAAAAATAAATACGTTTCTTCTTTTGTGGGGTTTGTGCCGGCTGATCAGCCCTTGATTGCGGTGCTGGTGGTCTTAAATGAGCCCCGGCCCTACTTTGGCGGTACAGTCTGTGCCCCGGTATTCAGCCAAATTGCCACCGAGACCTTAAGATACTTGAAGATGACAAATGAGGCCCAAACTTACGGAACGGAGTGAACGTAAGTTTGTGGCCGAATTTGACCCTTGACATTTTGCGATGGATAAAAGATATTTTTTCTATATCCTAAAATGTAAAGATGGGACTAAGTATTATGGCCATACAGGCAACTTATATACACGCCTTAGCGAACATTCAAAAGGACGAGTGAGTTTTACAAAGAATAAGCGTCCAATAAAATTAGTATTCTTTAAAGAGTTTAGTTCACGTTCGGATGCCTTCAGGTATGAGATGCAATTTAAGAATGGAAAAACCAGAAAGCAAACTATTGAGGATTTAGTTAGGTCTTTTCCTATCGCAAAATGTCAAGGGTTTAACTCGCACGTTCTTACGAAGAAAAACT
>JAFGCM010000042.1 GCA_016932635.1 Candidatus Omnitrophota bacterium | reverse complement strand
CCTTTTCCCCAGGCGGTGTTAGAGGATAAGCATTTATCTTTAAGCCTGCACCATCGTTTGCTTAAAAAAGACAAGTTGCGGCGCTTAAGAAAGATATTTTTGAACTTAGTTAAGCCATCTTTGGCGGCGCAGCAGATTAGACTCACCCAGGGCAAGAAAGTCTGGGAGGTGCGTCCGCCGATAAAATGGGATAAAGGTCGGGCGCTACTTTGGCTGATCCAGCGTCTTGGGCGCAAAAGGGGAGTTTTACCAATTTTTATCGGTGACGACTTGACTGATGAAGACGGTTTTCGAGCGGTCAATAAAATCGGCGGCATCAGTATCCTGGTGCGCAAGAAAAAGACCTCGCAGGCGCAATATTATCTGAACAGCACTAAGGATACAGAAAAATTCCTTCAGCAATTAGTTAAAATAAGATAAACAAAATGATGAAAGAAGCCAAGCAGCCTTTTGTTTTTTACACCCGGCTGCATTTACAGGAATTGACCTCGCGCAAGGCGCGCAGTTTAAAGGAGCTGCTTGAGAATATTCGCGAAGTCTCCGGCTCCGTAATCTATCACCACACCCACAGTTTTTTGCAGCGTTATCAATCGCTTTCTCCGGAGCCGCCCAACGATTTTGCCTACTGGGTGGGCGAGGTATTAGGGGAGCAGAAGTTGGCAGAGGAGCTGGCCAGCATCGATACTATTCAGTTTTCCAGCATCCGCGCCTTAAGAAATAAACTTACCCAGACTATAGCCAGCCACATCCGCCAGATGGAAAGAACCGGGCAGGGACAATTTCGCGTTGCTTCCCGGCAAGAGCAATTTCATTTTGTGAAAAGCATCAGTTTTATCTTTCCTACTCCTTATTTGGCCCATGATCTCTTGGAATTTGTGGAAGTCCTAAAAAAAGTTACTATTAACTCGATCTATTTCCATGTCTTTGAGGCTAAGCTGCGTCTGGAAAAAAGCGTCAACGACTTTTCCTTCTGGATTGATACCAACTTAGACATGCCTGCGCTGGCTGAAAAATTGGCCCGGCTTGATCCTTATACATACAATTTGCAGGGTTTAAGAGCGAAAATTATAGACTCGATTAATAACTATATTAAAGAGAATAGCAAATGAAATTAGCGGATTACGAGCCAATAGTAGGCCCCAATATCATTGAGGAGTTAAAAAGCCTAGCCCGGCGTTTGAAGGGAAAGCTGGTGCGCAATATCAATTCTACCGCCGTAGGAGGCGGTGTGGCCGAGATATTAATGCGTCTGGTTCCGCTGTTAAATGAATTGGGCCTGGATGTGCGCTGGGATGTGATTAAAGGCGAAGAAAGGTTTTTCTCGATTACCAAGAAGTTTCACAATATGTTGCATGGAAAAAAAGTTAAACTCTTGCCAAACGAAATCGAGTTATTTTTAAAGAATGGCGAAGATAATCTTAAGAATATGGATTTAAGCGGCGACATTCTCTTTATTCATGATCCCCAGCCGATTGTCCTGGTTAAGAAAAAGCAGTTTCAGAAGAAAAGCAAGTGGCTCTGGCGCTGCCATATCGACGTAACTGAACCCAACGAACAAATCTGGAGTTTTCTTAAAACATTTATTGAGCAATATGATGCCTCGGTGTTTTCTTCGCCCAATTTTGCCCAACAATTAAAGATTAGGCAATTCTTAATTGCGCCCTCGATAGACCCCTTAAGCGACAAAAATAAAGATTTGAGCCAAAACGAAATTGCTGATGTGCTCAATAGATTGAAGATTGCTGCCGATAAACCAATAATTACCCAGGTCTCGCGTTTTGATTATCTCAAAGATCCCTTGGGTGTGATTGATGTTTATCGGCTGGTGAAAAAATACACAGATTGCCAGCTAATCTTGGCCGGCGGCACAGCTACGGATGACCCGGAGTCGGCGTTAGTACTAAATAAAGTCACAGAAAAGGCGCAAGGCGATCCCGATATCCACATCTTGGCCTTGCCACCCACAAGCGACATAGAAATTAATGCTTTGCAAAGAGCCTCTACGGTGATTCTACAGAAATCCGTGCGCGAGGGCTTTGCCCTGACTGTTACCGAGGCCCTTTGGAAGGCTAAACCGGTAGTAGCCTCGGCAGTAGGCGGAATCCCCTTACAGATCAAGCATGAATTCAGCGGTCTGCTTTCCCGCACTACCGAGGGCACCGCTTATTGGGTCAAGCAATTACTCAATAGCCCCGACTATGCCCAGAATTTGGGCAGAGTGGGCAAAGAACACGTCCGGCAAAACTTCCTGCTCACCCGGCATTTAAGGGAGTATTTGCTGTTATTTTTAGCCTTGTACCATCACAGCGACATCGTCAACATATGAACACCGAAGTTATCAGGATTGACCCGGAAAATATCGAACTGGATAAAATTGAGCAGGCAGCGCAGGTGATCAAGCGGGGCGGGATTGTCGGTTTTCCTACGGAAACTGTTTATGGATTGGCCGCGGATTTTTTTAATCAACAGGCGGTAGAAAGGATTTTCACCATCAAGAAACGTCCGGCAGATAAATATTTGACCGTACAAATAAGTGATATTGCTTATTTGGAGAAGCTTAATTGTCAAGTTCCTGACTATGCCTATAAATTAATTAGTAAATTCTGGCCGGGGCCTTTGACCCTGGTGCTGAAGCGGGCAGAGGAGACCCTCGGCCTGCGCATCCCGGACAATCAAATTGCCCAAAGCCTGATTAAACAGAGCTCAACCTGTATCGTTGCCCCCAGCGCCAATCTCTCCGGGGAGCCGCCAGCCCAGACCGCTGAGGAAGTAGTCAGAGTTTTTAACGGTCTCATAGAGATGCTTATTGACGCCGGAAAAACAGCCTTAGGAATAGCCTCTACAGTATTGGATTTAACGGTTTCCCCCTATCGAATACTCAGGAAAGGCGCAATCAGCCAGGAACAGATCGAGGGTCTCTTAAGGTGAAGACAATTCTCATTGTTTGCACAGGAAATTCCTGCCGCAGTGTGATGGCTGCCGGTTTGTTACGCCGGCTATTAAAAGGAAAAGGCGACTTTGACGTTATTACTGCCGGGACATCCGCAGTTAAAGGGTTGCCGGCAACCCAAGAGACAATTCAGGTAATGAATGAGCAAGGTATCGATGTATCCAGTCATCTCAGCCAGCCTGTTGAGGAAGAGATAATTAATCGGGCCGACTTGATTTTGGTGATGGAGAGCAGACAGCGGGAATATATTTTAACGCATTTACCGCAGGCCGCAGGCAAGACACATTTATTGACTGAATTCGCTCGAGTGGAAAATGAGGATAAATTAGTTGATCCGGACATTCCTGATCCGATTGGCAAATCCTTAGAGTTTTACCGCAAGGTATTGCAGATTATCCAGGAGGGCGTAGTGCGCACGGTAAAAAAACTGGAGGCGACTTTATGAAAATAGCTATCGGCGCCGACCATGGCGGATACAATTTGAAAAACAAATTAGTAGAATTTTTACAGGACCGCGGCTATCTAATCGCCGATTTAGGCACCGACAGCCCCAAGCGTTGTGATTATCCACTGATCGGATATCAATTGGCCAGGAGTGTAGCCAACGGAGAATTTACCCGGGGGATATTGATTTGTAAGACCGGTATCGGTTTTTCTATGGTGGCTAATAAAGTCCCCGGGGTGCGCGCTGCGCTTTGCCTCACTAACCTACAGGCCCGGATGAGCCGCGAACATAACAATGCCAACGTATTGTGTCTGGCGGGAAGCCTGTTAAGTTTTCAAAAGGCCAGCCAGATTGTTCAGGTTTGGTTGAAAACTGACTTTGCCGGCGGACGCCATGCCCGGCGGGTAAGACAGATTAGTAATATAGAAAATAAAGTCAGAAATGTAAAATGCACAACGCAAAAATCAAAATTTTGATTTTGATGTTTAATTTAGGAGATGGAAATGGAGCGTTTAAAAAAGGTTGACCCACAAGTATATAAAGCTATTAATGATGAGCTCAAGCGCGAGCGCGATACGCTTAATCTGATCGCCAGCGAAAACTTTGCGCCTCAGGTGGTCTTGGAGGCCCAAGGCTCGGTAATGACCAATAAATACGCTGAAGGGTATCCCGGTGAACGCTGGTATGACGGTTGCCAACATGTTGATCAGGTGGAAAAGTTGGCCCAGCAGCGAGCTAAGCAGCTTTTTGGGGGTGAGCATGTTAATGTCCAGCCGCATTCCGGGACCCAGGCCAATATGGCGGTTTATTTTGCCATGCTCAAGATGGGCGATCCGGTTTTAGCCATGGATTTGGCTTGCGGAGGACACCTCTCGCATGGCCACCACCACAATTTCTCCGGTAAATATTTCAAAATAATCTCTTACGGAGTGGATCGGGGCAATGAATTGATCGATTATGGAGAGGTCGAGGATTTAGCTAAGAAACACAACCCCAAGATGATTGTGGTGGGCGCATCGGCCTATCCGCGCACCATTGATTTTGCCAAATTTCGTCAGATTGCCGACAAAGTTGGCGCGTTTATTCTCGCCGACATCGCCCACATCGCCGGACTGGTTGCGGCCGGACTGCATCCTTCGCCGGTCCCTTACGCCGAGTTTGTCACCACTACTACGCACAAGACCTTGCGCGGCCCCCGGGCCGGGATGATTATCTGCCGCAAGGAATTTGCTGCCCGGATTGACGCCGAGGTCTTCCCCGGTATTCAGGGAGGTCCCTTGATGCATGTTATTGCGGCTAAGGCGGTAGCCTTGAAACTGGCGCTTCAGCCGGAATTCAAGAGCTATCAAAGACAAATCGTGGCCAATGCCAAGAAGCTGGCGGCTGAATTGCAAGGACGCGCTTATCGTATTGTTTCCGCAGGGACCGACACCCATCTTCTGTTGGTAGATTTATCATCTAAAAAGATCACCGGAAAAGATGCCGCCTGCGCTTTGGATCAGGCCGGCATTGTGGTCAATAAAAACCTGATTCCTTATGATCGACTGGGGCCACAGCTGACCAGCGGCTTAAGATTAGGCACGCCAGCGCTCACCACCAGAGGAATGAAACAGGCCCAGATGCAACAGATTGCCTGTTTGATCGACGCAGTAATAGCTGCTGCGCAGGATCAAAAGACCATTGCCGCGACCAAGGCCGAAGTGCTTAAACTGACGCAAAAGTTTCCTCTATATCAGGAATTAACTTAGGAGTTGAGAAAGATGAAGGCAAAAAAAAGGAAAAAGGATTTGCGCCCAAGTTGGGATGAATACTTTTTAGAGATTGCCAGCATCGTTTCCAAGCGCTCGACTTGCCTACGGCGCAAGGTCGGGGCGCTGATTGTTAAAGAAAGACGCATTTTAGCTACCGGCTATAACGGCACCCCCTCAGGCATCCGGCATTGTTCCGAAATCGGCTGCCTACGGATAAAATTGAAAGTTCCCTCCGGACAAAGACATGAGCTTTGTCGCGGTCTGCACGCTGAACAAAACGCGCTGCTACAGGCGGCGCTTTACGGAATTGGCTTAAAAGACAGCGCGCTCTATATTACCAATCAACCGTGTATTATCTGCGCTAAGATGATTATTAATGCCGGGATTAAAGAGGTGGTGATTTCCGGAGAATATCCAGATAAGCTGGCCCGAGAATTTCTTGATGAAGCCGGGATCAAGATTAGAAAATACCAACAGACCAGCCGACCAGCTGACCAACAGACGAGCTGACCAATACAATGAAATGTCCTTATTGCGGAAATCCGGAAGATAAGGTAGTAGATTCACGTTCCAGCGACGAAGGCAGTTCTATTCGCCGCCGCCGGGAATGTCTGAAGTGCCAGCGCCGTTTCACTACCTACGAACGCCTGGAAGAGCTGCCCTTGATGGTAGTGAAAAAGGACGGCCGCCGCGAGCCTTACGACCGCAAGAAAATTCTCTCCGGGTTAGTCAAGGCCTGTGAAAAAAGACCGATTAGTATGCAGCGTTTAGAAGAACTGGTCGACAAGATAGAGTATATCTTGCAAAAAAATTATGAAAAGGAAGTTACCTCAAGAGAAATCGGAGAAACGGCGGTGAAGATGCTGCAGGAGCTCGATGAGATTGCCTATGTGCGCTTTGCTTCGGTTTACCGTCAGTTTAAGGATGTCGGTCAATTCATGAAGGAGCTCAAAGGACTTCTGGGTAAAGCGGAGAAATAGTGATGTGGTTGTAAAAGCAGCTAAAAGCGAAGAGCAGATTTTACAAGGGCTAAACACAAGACAAAAACAGGCAGTCGAGCACGACCAAGGCCCGCTGTTAATTATCGCCGGCGCCGGAACCGGAAAGACCACTGTGATTACCCGCCGGATCGCCTATCTAATTACTACCAAAAGAGCCGCACCTGAACAAATCCTGGCGCTGACCTTTACCGATAAGGCCGCTCGCGAAATGGAAGAGCGGGTGGATTTGCTGGTGCCTTACGGCTACACCGATATCTGGATTTCTACTTTCCATGCCTTTGGCGACCGGATCTTGCGCGAGCATGCCTTAGAGCTAGGCCTGGATCCGGAATTTCAGGTTTTAGCGCCTGCGGAACAACTGATTTTCTTAAAAGAGCACCTTTATGAATTCCCCCTGGATTATTACCGTCCCAAAAGCGACCCCACCCGGTTTTTAAATGCCTTGATCGTTTTATTTAGCCGCTTAAGAGATGAAGATGTCTCTTGGGAGGAATATCTGCGCTATGCGCAAAACTTAAACAAACAACTAAAACAAACTCCTGCGGATCAAGCTGCCAAAGAAAATGCCCAAAGTCAGCTTGAGCTGGCCCGGGCCTACGAAACCTACCAGAAACTGTTAATGCGCGAGGGAAAAGTTGATTTTGCCAATCAGGTGTATCTGGCCTTACATCTTTTCCGCCGCAGGAGCCTGGTGCTGAAGCGCTACCAGGAGCAATTTAAATATATTTTAGTGGATGAATTCCAGGACACTAACTTTAGCCAGTTTCAAATGGTTAAGCTTTTGGCTGAAAAAAGCAAAAATATCGTAGTGGTCGGAGACGATAATCAATCGATCTTTAAATTTCGCGGCGCCGCCATCAGCAACATCCTGAATTTTATGGAGCATTACCCTGAAGGCGAAAAGATTGTGCTCACAGAAAATTACCGCTCCACGCAAGTTATCTTAGACTCGGCCTACCGCTTAATCAAATATAACGACCCGGATACCTTAGAGGTAAGATGTAGCATTAGTAAAAGACTGCTGGCCCAGGATGCAGGGGGTACGCAGATTCAGCACCTTCATTTTGACACTGGTTCTTCCGAGGCCGATGAGCTGGCCCGGCTGATTGAGGAGCGGGTTAAAAAAGAAGCCTTTAGTTATGGCGAGATTGCAATTTTGGTGCGCTCCAATAATGACGCCGATAATTTCCTGCGCGCATTAAATATGCGCTCGATCCCCTGGCGTTTTTCCGGAAACCAAGGCCTTTATGGTCAGCAGGAGGTGCGTTTTTTAATCTCTTTTCTGCGCACTATCGCCAATCCCGACGACAGCATCAGTCTTTATTATCTGATCAGCTTTCCTGAAATTTATAACCTGAACATGCCGGATTTAATCCGTTGCCTAAATTGGGCCGACCGGAAAAATCGCTCTTTGTTCTCCGTGTTTAAAAATTTGCCCAAAATTTCCGAATTGAGCGAGATCAGCGCCCAAACAAAAGAAAAAATTAAACAGGTTGTCGATGACATTGAGCATTACTTAACACAAGCCCGAGACCTTCCTTCGGGAAAGCTGCTTTATTTATTTTTACAACAATCGGGGTATATCAAAAAATTGCTTAAAGAAGAGAATCTCGTGAATGAACAGCGGGTGAAAAATATCGCCCGCTTCTTTAATATTGTCGCCAATTTTGAAAATTTAACCAGGCAGGACCGTTTAGTCAGTTTTGTCCAGCACTTGGATCTACTCATCTCTTGCGGAGACGACCCCCCGACCGCCGAGGCAGATTTAGATTTAGACGCGGTCAATGTGTTGACGATACATAAGGCCAAGGGACTGGAATTTCGCTTGGTATTTATTGTAAATTTAGTGCAGGGCCGTTTTCCCTGGCCCAGGCGAACAGAGCCCATCGAGGTCCCCCTGGAATTAGTCAAGGATATTTTACCCTCGGGCGATTACCACATTCAGGAGGAGCGCAGGCTGTTTTATGTAGCCATGACCCGTGCTAAACGCGAATTGTATTTTACCTCTGCCCTAGATTACGGAGGAAAGCGCGCACGCAAGGTCAGCCAATTTGTTTTTGAGGCCTTGGATATCAGCCCGCAAAAACCAGAAATAATTAAGAAACAGGCCCTGGAGGAAATTAAACGTTTTGCGCCCAGGGTCGCTCGGGGCGCTGTTCAACAGCAGCCGATTAGCTCCGAGCAACTGCTAGTTTTAAGCTTTCGCCAGATTGACGATTATCTTACCTGTCCGTTAAAATACAAATATGTGCATATCCTGCGCATTCCGATCTTGCGCCATCACAGCGTAGTTTATGGCAGCGCCATCCATAAGGCCATATTGGATTTTTATCAGGCTAAGATACAGAAAAAAAGTTTTTCCGTAGAAAAACTGCTCAAAAGTTTTGCCGCGGCCTGGGTGAATGAGGGCTTTCTATCCCGCGCTCATGAGGAACAAAGATTCAATCAAGGAAAGGATACCTTAAAACATTTCTTTGAGCGCGAACAGAAACGGCCGGTCCCGGCCTACATTGAGCAGCCGTTTAATTTTGTGCTGGGTAAGGATAAGCTGATCGGCCGCTGGGACCGGGTCGATGAAGATGCGCAGGGTGAGGCCGTGATTGTCGACTTTAAGACCTCGGATATTGTTAAAAAACAAAAACAGGCCGATCAGCGCGTTAAAGAGAGCCTGCAGTTATCTATTTATGCCTTGGCCTATAAAATGGTTAAAGGAAAACTCCCCTGCCGGGTAGAGTTTCATTTTGTAGATACGGGCCTGGTTGGACAAAGCCAGCGCACAGAGGATGATCTAGAAAAGACCAGGGGATTGATTGAACAGGCATCCCAGGGCATTCGCGCGCGCGCATTTCAAGCTCAGCCCAGCTACCGCGCCTGCACCTATTGCGCTTATCGCGAGGTTTGTCCCGATACCGCCAGCGCAAGATAAATGAGCGAGTATATTTGCCCCAATTGTAAAAACATAATTTATGACGAGGAGGCGCTACTCTGTCTTTACTGCGGAGAAAGTCTCAAACGCAGCGTCGGGCTTTTGAGCAAGCTAAAATACCCTAAGCCAAAAATAATTATTGCCACTTTGGTATTTTTGGTCTTGTTGAGCTTCATCGTTCTGATAATTCTTTAATATAAGAAACCAGCATTGCCTTATGGTGCCTGTTTCCGACCCGATAATTAGGCCCTTACTTTAAAGGAGTGTAAGGCCTACCCTTTAGGGTTAGGATTAGCAGAAGTTAGGAAACAGGCACCTGCCTGCGGCAGGCAGGCAAGCGGCAGCGCGCGCGCAGCCGAAAGCACGCGCCAAAAGGAAGGGAAAAATTCATGATTACATTTGCCGATTTTCAAAAATTGAGTATTAGGATGGGAACCATTGTAGAGGCAGAGAAGGTAACAGGCGCGGACAGACTTTTGAAATTAATTGTTGATTTAGGCGATGAAAAAAGACAGGTTGTTGCCGGCATAGCTATGCAATATGAAGCTCAGCAGGTAATCGGCAAACAAGTGCCGGTACTGTGCAATCTGGAGCCGGCCAAGATTAGGGGAGTAGAGAGTAACGGTATGGTCTTGTGTGCCGCGATGCCGGAGCCGAGGCTGCTGTTGCCGGATCAGCAGGTGCCTAATGGGAGTAAAGTGAAATGAAACTGAATCTTGTTTACATCACCGCAAAAGATAAAGATGAGGCCAGGAAAATCGGCCGCGAGCTGGTCAAGGAAAGACTCGCCGCCTGCGTGAATATCATTGACGGGATGAATTCGCTGTATTGGTGGGAAGGTAAAATCCAGGATGATAATGAGGCCATCCTGATTGCCAAGACTAAAGAGTCTTTGGTCAGCGCGCTGATCACCAAAGTCAAATCCCTGCACAGCTACTCCTGTCCTTGCATCGTTTCTTTGCCCATTTTAGACGGGAATAAGGATTATTTAGAGTGGCTGGAGAAGGAAACTAAATAAGTTTGCGGGGTGTATTTGCTTCGCTCGCTGCAATTTTGCTTCGACAAGCTCAGCATGGTTCGAAGCATGGTGAGCGCAGTCGAACCATTTGCCGACCTGTGGCATTTATCCCTCGCTAAACGTAAGCTATAGCTCGGGACCGCATCTGAAGAAAAGATTTTAAGGAAGGGCAGCTCGAAAATTGCCGAAATTCTCTCGTAAGAGTATAATCTGGACTGTCTCGGTCAGTTTCGGCATTTTCTCGCTGTAAATGCTCACAGGTCATTTGCCAAAAAATTGCTGATGCTCGCTCCGCAAACACACCTCGCAAATGTAAAAATATATAGATAGCATATGAAGTGCTGGCAGGGCTCTAAATTAGAAATTAAAAAACTTAGGAATAGTTAATAAAATGATGAAAGTTGTAACTATTGTAGCATTGGTAATAGGATTATTAGGATTAATAATACAAGTACGGAAAGGAGCAACAAAAGGAGGACAAGTTAAAGCCCAGAAAGATAGAGATGCTAAACATGAAGAGATGATGCGGGAGCTTGAAAAATTTTATGAATTTGCCAAAAAAATAGATGACGTTACACCCGAAGATAAACAAAATTTAGCTAAATACGGTGGCGCAGTTGTTATGAAGTTAGCATTAGAAGGTTTAGCGGAAAACATCTGTTATTTATTTGATTACGGCAATGCTCAAACTCTAGATAGAAATAGAGTATCATTATATTTCTCTAATTACAACTTGATGACAATTAAAATTTTTGACAATGATTCTGTTGCTTACGAACTTTCGGCTAGAGTAGATATAAAACCATTTGAAGAAAAAGAAATAATATGTTCATGGAACAAAGAATATGGAACTATGGCATTATTCATTGATGGAAAATTGTATGGAGAGATGAAAGCGAAACATTTAAATATTAGACCTGTAGAAGGCGAAATTTCATTAGCTAGTGATTTAAAGGGTCAGCAGCACTCATGCCTAACATTGTTTGAGGTAAAAATATACTCTTTTCATTAAAATGGAATAATAGAAAGAATACAGAATAATCTTATTTGGCAAAAGAACAAGTTTTTAAGAACTTCATATAATGGTTAGCTCGGTAAAGGTGTTTGGGGGTGTTTTGAGTGGGGCCTTGTTTTTGCCGAGCGGCCGAGGAAGAACTATCAAACATTGCAACTAGCAGCTTGACAAATGGGTTATTGTATGGTATACTTACTTTTGGGAAGTAAGAAAGTAAGGAGGAGAGATGATTAAGCCGGCTAAAAAGGCGTATTTACCAGAGACTTTAGATGAGATCAAAAGCGTAATTATCCATGTTTCTTCTAAGGGTCAAATTACCCTGCCTAAAATAATCAGAGAGAAGTTACATATTAAAGAAGGGGACATGCTTAGGCTAAAGAAGCAGGATAGTGAAATAATCATCAGAAGAATAGAGGTTATGGCGGAGGAAGAATTTAACGAAAAAGAATGGGAAAAACTGAAAAAGTTAGCACAAACAAAAGGTAAGACTTTTAGCAAGGCAGAAGACTTTCTTAAAAAATTAGAAAGGATGTAGTGTGCGCTATAGCTACAAGCCGTCTTTCCTTAAAACACTAAAGAAATTAACCCCCACGGCAAAATCAAGCGT
This sequence comes from Candidatus Omnitrophota bacterium, assembly GCA_016932635.1. Taxonomy (GTDB): domain Bacteria; phylum Omnitrophota; class Gorgyraeia; order JAFGHF01; family JAFGHF01; genus JAFGCM01. Next base: position 2,843 of record JAFGCM010000042.1, on the reverse strand, counting down.
TAAAGAAGCAATAAAAGAATTAGTTATCTTTTTTGAGACTGGCACAAGGCCGGGAGGTTTAGGTTTAAAGAAGTTAAGAGGGCAGTTTTGGGAAATTAGAGCAGGATTAAAGATAAGAATTATTTTTTGTTTAAGCGATGATATAGTTGAATTTATCATTGTGGGAACGCATGATCAGATTAAACAGTATTTGAAACAGGTTTAAAGACGAATTTAATGAAAAAAGAGTCGGTGCTTTGCGAGTTGATGGATAATAACAAGGTGCGCTGCCTGCTCTGTCCGCATTACTGCTTTTTAGCTAAGGGCCAAAAGGGCCGCTGCGGCGTGCGCCAGAATCAAAATGGCCGGCTGTATTCCTTAATTTACGGTGAGACTACTTCCGTTGCCTTAGACCCGATTGAGAAAAAGCCGCTCAATCATTTTCATCCCGGAAGCCAAATTCTCTCGCTGGGCACCAAAGGCTGCAACCTGAAGTGTCCCTGGTGTCAGAACTGGAGCATTTCCCAGTGCCTGGATTCTCCCACAGAAAAAATTACTTGCGAAGAAATAATCGCCCAGGCCAAAGACTTAAACTCCTTAGGGATTGCCTATACCTACAATGAGCCGTTTATCTGGTATGAATTTGTTTACGATACTGCGCAGCTGGCGCATCAGGCGGGATTAAAAAACGTTTTGGTGAGCAACGGTTACGTCAATCAGAAGCCGCTGCAAGAAATCATCGGCCTGATTGACGCGATGAATATCGATATTAAATCGATGGATCAGAGTTTTTATCAGAAATATTGTCAGGGCCGGCTGGCCCCGGTCCTTGAAACGGCAGAATTTGCCAACAAACACTGCCACCTCGAAATTACCAATTTAATTATCCCGACGCTGAATGACCAAGAAAAGAATTTTGCAGAGTTGGCTGACTGGATAGCAAAACAGTTAGGTAAAGATACCCCGCTACATTTCTCCCGCTACTTTCCGATGTATCAAACCAAGATTGCCCCCACACCTGTGGAAACCTTAAATCGCGCCGCAGAGATTGCCGGTAAAAAATTGCGCTACGTCTATTTAGGCAATGTCTAAGGCGCGGTATTTTTTAATTTTTCCAGATGATTGACTAAATTCGCTTTTTGTTTCAAGAGATTCAGCCAGATCTTAAGGTGGGTCTGTTTTTTACTGGCCAAGAGCTGTTGGCCGAACAGTTCCTTCTCTTGGGCGAATTTTTCCTGATCAATGGGAATGAGCTCTTTTAAACTGACGATGCAATAGCCGTTAGGCACTTCCACTAAATTACTTAAAGCCCCCGGCTTAAGCCCAAAGGCTGAATAGCTGAAACTTTGGCTTTGCCCGATTCCGGAGATATAGCTTTTTCTGGAAAAAGGCTCGGTTTCCCGGACAGTTAAAGATAATTTTCCCGCGGCCTGGTCAAAACTTAGTTTTTCCTTCTGCGCCAGCTGCTTCAGTTTTTCCAGAACCTCTTCGCCTTTATCTTTGGCTAATTCCCGGGACTTTTGTTTTACTAACGCCGCCTGGACCTGGGCCTTGATCTCTTCTAAGGACGGGACAAACGGCGCTTTCTTTTCCTTGACCCTGATGATGAAAAATCCTTTTGGGGTTTCTAAGGGATTGCTGATTTCGCCTACCTTTAAAGAAAAAGCTGTATTTAAGAACTCATAAGAGAAGCCGATTTCCGGAATTAACTTCTGGGCCTCAAACCAGCCGGTTTCTTTAATCTCCAGCTTCTTTTGTTTGGCCAGTTCCTTAAACATCTCCGGTTTTTCGGCGATTCTATCAGAGAGCTGCCAGATTTCTTCCTCAAGCCTAGTCCTAATTTTTTCTTGGGCCAACTTCTCCTGAACCAGTGTTTTTACCTCTTCCAACGGCTTCGTTTTTTCCTGATCTTGCCCATCCTGGGCGCTAAACTCTTCGGGATGCCCCTGGTAATAATCCTTGATTTCCTGCTCGCCAATTTCTGGCTTTAAGACGTCTTGCTCAAAATATAAACCGATATATTCCACATTTACCTGTTCAGGTTTTTTAAATTCGGCCTGATGAGTTTGGTAATAGTCCTTAAGCTGCTCGAAGGAGGGATGGATCTCTTCTTGAAATTGCTGCGGGTCAAAAAAGATATATTTAGCCTGGGCCTGCTCGTTTTCCTTCCGGTATTCGCTTTCTATTTCCTCGTCGGAAATAAGGACTGCCTGAATAACCGTATTTTCTAATTTCCCAATAGTTAAGGCCTGGCGGATTTGCTCCTCAAAGTCCCGCGGGTTTGAACGTAGTACATAATCCAATAAAAAATTATATCTTTTTTGGTCGAAACCTCCCTCGCTCTGAAATAAAGGAAGCCCTTTGATAAATTCAACTACCTCTTGATCCGGAGTTTTTATTTTTTCTTTTTTGGCTTGGTAAAGCAGGATCAGGCGCTCCCAGGCCTGTTCTTCCAGATTAAGATATTGGGCAATCCGGCTAAAATTGTCTCCGTACATCAGTAAGGCCTGATTACGAGAGGCAGTGTAACTTTCGTCATATTGAGAGAAAGAAATCTTTTTACCAAAAATCTCACCCGCATATTTAGGCATGCCCTTTGACCTGATGGCGCTGCCCGAACCCCATAAGACAAAGGCCGGAATAATCAAAATAGCCAGGCCCCACATAATCTTTTTGATATTTCCTCTCTTGCGCAGAAAATTTAGCATTTTACACTCCTTAAACTTTTGGCCTATTATATCCTATCCGTTCCCAATTGACAAGAGAATTTGCTCTTTATGTATTAGCAAGATAAAAATGTCCGCTTTTGTGCAAAATAGAAATGTCCTCTTTTGTTAATGAACTAGTAGTAGTTCATTTTCTTT
>JAFGCM010000041.1 GCA_016932635.1 Candidatus Omnitrophota bacterium | reverse complement strand
CAAGCCCGCGAAGAAAAATTAGCCAAGATGAAAGCCGAAAAACAGGCCCGTGAGCAGGCCGAGCGGGAAAGACTCGCCCAGCTGCAAGCGCAGAAAGAACAACAACTAGACCTAAAACGTGCAGCCGAGGCCAGGCGTCAAGAGCAAGCCCGCCTGAAGAAAGAGCAAGAACGCCAAGCCAAAGAAGAAAGACTCGCTCGTCTAAAAGCGGAAAAAGAACAAAAGCAGCAAATAGAAACAGAAGCGCGCGAAAGAAATAGAGAAGTAAAACTACGCCTGGCCCAAGGAAAGATTCATTATTATCAAGAAGAGTATCAACAGGCAATTGAAGAATTCAGGCAGCTGTTACTGCTTGACCCCGAACACCCGTCTGCCGGAGAATTTATCAGTAAATGTCAAAGGGGCCTGGAGGAAAAAAGGCAAAAGGAATTATTGGCTAAGGAAGAGCAGGCCGGGCGATTAAAGAAGACCGTTGAGTTAATTCAAGAGGAAAAGGAAAAAGATAAATTAGAGCAGGTCAAAGAACTTTACGATAAAGGCAAAATGTATTTTCGCCGCGGCCTTTATTCAGAGGCCATTGCCTGCTTTGAACAAGGCATTGAATTAGAGGGCAACCCCCGCATTTATTATACTCCCCAGGCTACTGAGTTAATCGAGCGCGCCAAGACTAAGATGGAAGAAGAGCAGAAAGACGAGGCAAAGGAAATTGCTGAAGAGCAGGTAGAACGCCTGAAGGCCAAAGAAACGCAAAAGATAAAGGCCAAGCAACGCGCTGAAGATGAGGTACAACTTAAGCAAGAAGAGCTTATCGCCGGGCATTATAAACAAGGTAAGGCCTATTATAGTCAAGGGAATTATCCTTTAGCGATTGCTGAATTCAACAAGATCAAAGAAATATCTCCTGAGCATAATTATGCGCTTAGCAGCGAAAAATATATCAAGAAGGCTCAGGAGAAGATTTTACAACAACAGGCTAGAGAGCTTAAGACCGAAATGAAGAAAGAGTCGCAAGGTTTACAGGGTGAGAATCTAATTTCAAACGAGAATCTCCTTGAGCAGGCGCGCTGGTATTACAAAAGACAAGATTATGAACAGACGGCTAAAATCTGCCGGGCAATGCTGGAGCTGGATCCTTTGAATAAAACAGCCCGCAATTTGCTTTATGCGGCAGAATTAAAACAGGTAAAAGCCGACCAGAAGCGCAGCGCAAAACAAGTGCCTCTGGATGAGAAAAAAATGTTGGCTGAGGTAGCCGAGGAGCAAATTTTACCCGAGGAAGAAATGCTCGATGTCCCAGAAAAAGAAATTACTACCTTAGTAAAAATGCCGGCAATCAGAGAGAAATTAAAGGACCCGATCACTGTTGATTTTCGCGATGTAGATTTAAGCTATGTCTTAAATTTCTTAGCTGATTCCTGCGCAATAAACATTATTCCCGCCAGTGGTGTTTCCTTAGAAGGCAAAAAGGTTACTATCCGCATGAAAGACATTCCGGCAGAGAATGCCCTAAAATATATTTTAAAGAATCAGGGCCTGACCTATCGGATTGAGCAGGATGCGGTTTGGGTGGCTTCACCCAGTGAATTGGACAAGGAAGAGATTGAGTCCCGGATATATTTTCTCAACCGGGGCTCGGGGATGTTTGCGGAATTTGAGCGAACAGTAGCTGCGGGTACAGGCTTAGGCGGCGCTGCCAGTATTAGTAAGATTACCACACTCAAAGACACGCTGGAGCAGGCGGTGAATTGGCCCAAAGATAGCAAGCTAGTTTTAGATGAGCGTTCCGGGGCCTTAGTGATTGCCAATACCCCGGCTAACCTAAGGGTTATTGAAGAAATATTATATAATCTGGATATTACGCCGATACAGGTCTTGATTGAGGCCCGGTTTGTGGAGTTGGAGGTAACCGATGTTGAGCAGTTGGGTATCGAGTGGCAGTTGAATGCGGCCTTGGGTGACAAAAGACGCGACGGTAACAATGTTACCCAGTGGGAAAGCGGCTCCGGTTGGGACTTCACTTCTTTTTCTCGCGCCTCCGAAGGGCTAAACCTGACCTATAGCGGAGTGCTTACCTATCCGGAATTCCAAGCGGTGCTGCATGCGCTTTCTGAAACCCAGAATGCCAAGACTTTGTCTGCGCCCAAAGTTTCTACTTTGAATAATCAAAAGGCTACGATTAAAGTGGTGGATGAATGGATTTATCCCACCCGCTATGAATTTCAAGTCGTGCAAAGCGATATTAACGGCGACGGCGACTTTGATGACTCCAACGAAACCAAATACCAGAATGTCCCGGTAGATTTTGTGACCAAGGATGTGGGCATTTTACTTTATTGTACGCCCAACGTAGGAGCTGACGGAAAAACCATTACCCTGGCTTTGGTGCCGGAGGTCAGCTCCGGAACAGCCGATTATTTCTCTTACACCGGAAGCGTCAGCCTGCCCAAATTTACCTCGCGTACCTTAAGCACAAGCGTGGTGATTAGTAACGGCGACACCGTTGTTTTAGGCGGATTAGTTAAAGAAACCACTAGTAAAACACTAACCAAGGTCCCCATTTTAGGAGATATTCCTATTGTCGGCAATCTATTTCGTAAACAAAACGACAGCATTGTCCGGAAGAACCTGTTAATTTTTGTAACCGCCAGCATTATTTCTCCCTCCGGAGAAAAAATTAGGACAGTCCAACAACAGAAATAAACGGAAATCGTTATCCGGTTGCGTAGCTGGAAACGGTTATCGTTGAAAAAGGACCAAAGGCGATAATTCTTTAAGTCTTTGGTCTAAAATATTTTAGCTGGGAGTCTGTTATGCAAAGATTGAAATTAGCCGTACTTAGCTTACTGTTAGTTACAATTGCGTTATATTTCTGGCATATGAATAACAGTGGCGCCCAAGATGAAGCGCAGCCTAATTTGCAATTTGCCATAGAAGGGGGAAAGATTTATTTTTTTGAACCCAAGACCGGGCGGATTTTTGTCTATCAAGCGACTACCAATCGTTTTAGCCAGCTACTCACTTTGGAGGAGCTGGGAAAAGACTTAAAGCAAAGCCGCTCGCTCTCTACAGTAGAAAGGGAGAAAGAACAATAAAATGAAGGCCTTAGATTTATCCGCTGATATATTAAGCAAGGAAATTGTTGTAGATAAAACGCTCTCCAGGCTGATTGGGCTGTCGGCTTTTATCATCCTGACGGCCTTGGGGGCAGCTGTACGTATTCCGCTGGGTTTTACTCCGGTGCCGATTACGCTGCAGACCTTTTTTGTTTTGCTCTCGGGGGCAGTCTTGGGAAGAAACTGGGGGGCGCTTAGCCAAATAGGATATATCTTTTTAGGAGTGCTGGGTCTGCCTATTTTTTCCGGCGCTCAATCAGGGACAGTTTATCTTTTTGGGCCTACCGGAGGATATCTGGCGGGTTTTGTCTTGAGCAGTTGGATAACCGGCGCGCTCTTGGAGAAAAGTCAAAACAGCGCGCTCAAGAGCGCCTTAGTAATGAGCGTTGCTTGTTTAGGCGGTATTTATCTTTTTGGCGTCTTAGGCTTAGCTATTTTTTTAAAATCCAGCATAACTTCGGCCTTGGCCTTGGGTTTTTTGCCTTTTATCCCCGGAGATATTATTAAGATAGCCGTTGCCGGTTTACTCTTACCTAAAATCAAATCCAGATGTCGAGAAATCTTTTAGCCTTTTCTTTCTTAATTGTTTCTATATTTTTTACAGACTCCAGGATATTTGCTGAAGTGAAAGAGCTGGGCTTTGAAAATCGGCATAGCCTGCGGTTCTGTGTCCGTAGGGACGAAGATGATATATATTTAACCAGGGCCCAAGGGTTTATTGATTATAATTTTCCTCAATTAAACCGCACTTTAAGATTTGCGCCTTTCTTCGAGTACCAGTCTAATCTTGATACCAATACCTGGTGGAGAAGGGAATTGGGCGCGGAGATCGGCACGAGCTTCTTCAATGGTTTTTTCTACTACGGCGCCTGTTTTCAACATGTCTGGCAAAAAGAAGAGAATTATCCCGTTGAGCTGCTGGATGAGACTACTGAATGGGAGTCGCGTTTTGTGATTACGCCGCCGCTTAAATGGTGGCGTTTTAAAGATAAACTGAAGCTGTCCTTGTTTAATGAATACACCTTTGATTTTACCCGGGGCCAGCCTACCGTGAATCAGGTGGGCGTTGAGCTTAATTGGCAGGTTTTGCCTGGCCTAAAAGTTCCCTTGGGCTGGCGTCATATCGATAGGATTCACGATTTCGACAACGACATGCTGGAATTTTCGCTGGTGTTTAGCTTTTGAAATGGGTTGATTTTGCTTGACAGCAACGATTCTTAGAAGTAGAATGAAATAGCCACGGGCCTAGGAGCGATGAGGAAATGTCAGCCGTTTCCCAAGAAAGAAGACTATACCCGCGGCTTAATTTTCGTATCCCTATGCGCTATAAAAGGTTAGATAGAGATTGCTCTGAACCCAGGGGAAGCTTAATCAAAAATATCAGCCAAGGGGGAGCAATGATAACCGGCTACGAATTCTTACCCCTGAACTCAAAGCTGACGATAGAGATACCTTTATTGGCCAAGGCCAAGTCCATTGCCGGTGTGGGCCGGATAGTATGGGTTAAACAAAATGCCTTTTCCGAACAGTATGATTCCGGAGTAGAATTTGTTAATCTCAATCAGGGCGACGGGCAGCAGATCAGCCAATTTATCCTGGAGCATTCAGCCGAAATACTATAATGAGAGCGAAGTTAATTTTTTTAAGCGCGGCTTTATTACTGGCAATAAGTTTTGCCGGAACTTCCTGGGCCTATTGGATTTGGACCCCGCAAACCGGTAAATTCATTAATCCTAAACACGCGGTTAGAGAATCGCCACAAGAGCAGTTTGATTGGGCGATGGGTTTTTTTGAGGCCAAAGATTACAAAAAGGCAATTAGCGAATTTGAGAAATTAATTAAAAGTTATCCGCTTTCCAAGTTATCCAGCGAAGCCCAGTTTTATTTAGCTTGGTGTTATGAAAATATGGGGGAATATTACCGGGCCTACCAAGATTATCAGTTGGTCATTGATAAATACCCATATACAGAACGGGTTGAGGAAATTATTGAAAGGGAATATCGCATTGCTAATTTGTTCTACTCCGGACAAAAAGCCAAGCTGTTGGGGGTAGCAATCTTGCCGGCTAAAGACAAGGCCATTGAAATCTTGGGCCAGGTGGTGGAAAACGCGCCCTACGGCCCCTACGCCGATCTTTCCCAGTTTAAATTAGGCCAGTGTTATATGGAAATCAATGATTATATCAATGCCGCCTTAGCTTTTAAGAAGATTATTGAGAATTATCCAAAGAGCGCCTTGGTTGACGATGCCAAGTACAATATCGCCATTTGCGCTTCCCGGGCCTCCAGCGGTCCGGAATATAATGAAGAAGACACCGATCAGGCGATTAAGGAATTTAAGGATTTTGTCAAGAGGTATCCCGACAGTTCAATGGAAAAAGAGGCGCGCAATTTTATCACGAAACTGGAAGCTCAGAAAGCAGAGAACAATTTTAACATTGCCCAATTTTACCAGAAACAAGGCAATAGCGAAAGCGCTGTTATTTATTATGAGGAGATACTCCAGAAATACCCGGACAGCGTTTGGGCAGTGAAGGCCTTGGAAAATCTGCAGATAATCCGTAAACAGGATAAAAATCAATGAAAAAGATTAGCTTATTGTTCTGGGCAGTGTTATTTATATCCGGTTGTGGTTATACCACGGGCTCACTTTTACCCGAGCACTTAAAGACCATCCACATTCAGCCTTTTCGCAACAAGATTGAATTGACCGATGAGTTAAGCGTCGATGAGTATCGTTTCCGCTCTTATCGCGTCCAGTTAGAAACGGATATTACCAAGGAACTCATCGATAGATTTATTAATGATGGCCATCTGAAGGTAGCGCCCCAAGAGCAGGCCGATTTAATCTTAACCGGCGACTTGATTGATTATTTACGCCAACCGCTGCGTTACGGAGGCGATAACGAGACCGTAGAGGAATACCGGATTAGTATTGTTTGTTCTGTTCAGGTTAAGGATGTAAAAAATGATAAGATTATCTGGCAGGAAAGCCGCCTGATCGGCGATTCTACTTACAACGTTTCCGGAACCTATGCCGCAAGCGAAAGCTTGACTGTTTCCGCAGCTGTTTCCGATTTAGCCAGACGAATTGTCAATCGCACCATTGAAGGATGGTAATCTTAAAAGACTCGCCAGTCTATCTACTCGCCGGAAGCGAAAACTATTTAAAAGAAAAAAGTCTCACCCGGCTGAAAGCCAATTTTCTGAATCCAGAATCCGCGGATTTCAACTTTAATGTCTTTTACGCCGCTTCCTCATCAGCGGAACAAATCTTAGAATGTGCGCGGACTGTTCCTTTTTTAGGGACAAAAAGAATAGTCTTGGTGCACGGGGCAGAAGATTTATCCCCCGTTGATAGGAAATCTATCCTGGCTTATCTTCTGCACCCCCAGGAACACACCTGCCTTATTTTAGAAACCGCTGAAGCAGATTTGGTCGATAGCTTCTTTAGCGAAATCTCCAAAAAAGCAAGAGTGATTTATTGTCAGGCGATGCAGGAAGATAAACTCAAGGCTTGGGTTGCAGATTACCTGAAGCAGAAGGGAAAACAAATAGCAACAACTGCCCAGCGGATGTTACTGGAAAATTTAGGCAATGATTTACAGTCACTGGCCAATGCCTTAGATACGCTTACACTATATGTTGGCGCAAAAGAAGTGATTGAGAGCGCGGATGTAGAAAAATTAATCGGACCGGACCTATCCACAAACGCCTTTGAATTATTTAAGGCCGTTAGTTCCCGGAATAAAAATAAGGCCTTAAGAATATTGCATGCTTTGTTGCAGGAGGGGGTCAACTCTTCCCAGATTTTAGGGGCCCTGACGCATCAGCTTAACTCGGGAAGGGCGTATTTGCCCATTGAGATATTGCGGCGGGCTTTTCAAGGGTTACAAAGGACGGATGCGGATATTAAAACAGGCAGGTTGAGCCAAAATATAGCCTTAGAACTCTTATTGGTTAAACTACTCGATCTTTTTCAGTTGACGCATTAGGCGGGATTTCTTTCGTGAGGCCTTATTTTTGCGGATGATTTGTTTTAGCGCCGCCTTGTCTAACTTAGATACCAAAACCTTGAGCGTCTTTTTGGCCTGCTCAATCTCTTTCTTATTGACCAGCTCAATAAATTGCTTGTTTAATGTTTTTAGTTCTGAAATTACCCTGATGTTTTTAAGGTGTCTTTTTTTGGCTTTACGCAATTCCTTTATCGCGGATTGTTTAATCGGCATTTTTTGCTCCTCCTGTCGGGATATACCCTAACATATTTGGGGCCGATTGTCAAGTATGGGTGAAAATAAATCCATAATCAAATCCACTCAACTCATCAGCCTGGCTACTCTGGCCAGCCGCATTTTAGGCTTTATCCGTGATGTATTGATTGCCGGATTGTTCGGCACCGGGATGCGCGCTTCGGCCTTTGTGGTGGCGTTTAGAATTCCCAATCTGTTACGCGATTTAGTCGGTGAAGGCGCTGCCAATAGCGCGATAGTGCCGGTGCTTTCCAGATTAAAAGAGCAGGGCAGGCTTGATGAATTCTGGCAGGCCGCCCGCTCGCTGCTAAATGTTTTATTAATTATTTTAGCCGGCTTAGTCTTATTAGGGGAATTATTTACTCCGGCTATCGTGCGCACGATCGCCCCTGGTTTTGTCGCTGATCCAGCCAAACTTTTTCTGACCATCAGGCTAACGCGTCTTGTATTTCCCTACCTGCTGTTAATCGGCTTATCCGCTTATGCTATGGCAGTATTGAATTCACAGAAGACTTTTGCCTTACCTGCCTTGGCGCCGGCTTTCTTAAATATCAGCTTAATTATCAGCGTCTTAGTTTTTTGCCCGCGTTTAAACGAGCCTGTTGACGGCTTAGCCATCGGGGTGCTCTTAGGCGGAGTCTTGCAGGTAGCGCTGCAAGCTCCTTTATTAATTAAACGAGGCCTGTTTAAACAAAAAAAGGTGCTTGCTTG
>JAFGCM010000040.1 GCA_016932635.1 Candidatus Omnitrophota bacterium | reverse complement strand
TTGATTTAAACGCGGCGATAGAAATAGTTAAGGAATTTGACCAGCCGGCAGCAAGCATCATCAAGCATACCAACCCCTGCGGCGCAGCAGTGGCGCAGAGTCTGGCCCAGGCTTATCTGGAGGCCTTGGAATGCGACCGCTTAAGCGCCTTCGGCAGTATTGTCGGCTTTAACGGCGAGGTAGATGAACAGCTCGCCAAGGTAATTATGCGAGAGGCAGATTTTGTAGAATGTATCATCGCGCCTGGTTTTAGTAACAGCGCCCAGCAGTTGTTTGCTCAGAAAAAGAATTTAAGGTTGTTAGAGATAGCCAATTATCAGAAAACCAGTTCCCGGGAACAGGATTATAAAAAAGTAGTGGGCGCCCTGTTGGTCCAGGATATGGATTTAAAGGCAATTGCTGAAAACGAGCTGAAGGTTGTAGCGAAAAAAGTGCCGACTAAGGAAGAGCTCAAATCGCTTTTGTTTGGCTGGAAGATTGTTAAGCACGTCAGGAGTAATGCCATAGTCCTGTGCCAGGGAACCAAGACCGTGGGTATCGGCGCCGGACAGATGTCTCGGGTAGATGCGGTAAGTATTGCCTGCCGCAAGGCGGCAAAAAGAGCCCAAAATGCCAGCTTAGCCAGTGATGCCTTTTTTCCCAAGCCCGATGCCGTGCAGCAGGCATACGCCGCAGGCATCACGGCAATTATTCAGCCGGGCGGCTCAATTAGTGATGAAGAAATTATTCAGGCCTGTAATAAGTATGGAATGAGCATGGTCTTTACCGGCTTCAGGCATTTTAAACATTAATAATAGCACGAATTAGCACGAATTGCACACAAATTAACACGAATAAAATGGATACGAAGAAGATAGCTAAGGCAGTTAGGTTGATTTTGGAAGCCGTGGGCGAAAACGCCGATCGCGCTGACCTCTTGGGCACACCCGAGCGGGTTGCCGATATGTATGAGGAAATCCTAAGCGGTATTAAGCAGGATCCGGGTAAGGAACTGGAGATCTTGCTTTCCGAGGGACACGATGAGATAGTGCTGTTAAAGGATATTCCTCTCTATAGTGTATGCGAGCATCATCTTTTGCCCTTTATTGGCAAGGCCCATGTGGCTTATGTGCCGCAGGGAAATAGAGTTACCGGTTTAAGTAAACTAGCTCGAGTAGTAGATATATTGTCTAAACGCTTACAAGTTCAAGAAAGACTGACCACCCAAATCGCCAACGTAATAATGAAGAAACTCAAGCCCAAGGGAGTAATGGTAGTGATAGAAGCCAATCACCTTTGCATGACCATGCGCGGGGTAAAGAAACCTGGCGCCACTACGGTCACCAGCGCGGTCAGAGGTATTTTTAGGACTAATTCTAAAACCAGAGCGGAAACCCTAGCTTTAATTCATGGAAGATAAAAAAATCATCACCCAAATTGGTTCACTACCCTATACAGATGTCGCTGAAGCCGTAACTTACAGCTTGAGGCATGACATCCCTTTTTTACCCGAACTCCCCAAGTTAGGTGATGCGATGCTGGAATATATTAAGCAGCCGGGAAGATTAAGTTGCCTGGAAGAATTTAAGAAACAGCAATTTGGCACAGTCAAGATTCAGTGTGTTGGGCCGGCTACTTTGCTGTTGAGCGGCTATCCGAAAGAACAAGCTCTGCAAAAGGCCTGCGAACATATTCAGGCAATTATTGAGGGCTTAAAGGCCCAAGAAATAATTCTTTTTCTGGATGAGCCGGCTTTGGGGCAGTCCGGCGCCAATTATTTAGAATTATGGCAGGCCTTATTTTCTAGTTTTGATGTCATCTCGGGAGTGCATACCTGCGGCAATATGGACTGGGACATCTTATTCGGCTCAGAGCTAAAAATCATCAGCTTCGATGCCTCCAAATATGACCTGACCAAATATGCCAAATACCGCAGTGGAAAACGGATTGCCTGGGGCGTGGAAAAAATTGAAGACGTGAAGGATTTTCAGGAAGGGGATTTACTCACCTTGCCCTGCGGAATGGGTACGCCTTTATATAAAGCAGAGGATTGTCAGCCCAAATTGCAAAATTTAATCAAAATTAAGGAGAAGATTCTTGCTTAACACCAATTCCAAACCCGCATTGGAAATAAGAATAAGAAAAAAGAAAATGAGTAAAATAGGTCAGGAAACAAAGTTTATGCGGCCGATGAAAAGTATTGTCCAAAAGTTAATCTACTGGAATTGGATTGCGTTAATCGTGTTTTCTTTTGCTTCTTTTGGTTGGGCCTTTCAACTGGAAACTGAGCAGGCACATTCTCGAGCAGTTTTACAACTTGTCTTTGTTTCTTTAAATTATGCCGCAAAAGAACAGTTTGACCGGGATGTCTCTGTGCTGATTGAAAAAATAGCGGTGATTAAACCATTCGATGAATTTATGCAAGATATTGCTTTCTCGAAGGTAAAACTTTCTCTCCAAGAAGAAAAGGCATTGTTTAAACGAAAGGATGAGTTTCCCTATCTTGCGGTGCGCCAAGATTTTTTAGACGGACTCACTCAACGCTTAAGAACAAATTATAAACTGGTGATTCTCGATGCTACAAACGCAACTTCTTGCGCTGAGCTTTCTTCCCTAGCTAAGCTATCCTTAATTATTGTCGGCCGGGCGCGTTATCCCAATAGCGACAGTTTTGCCAAAGGCTTCTTGCATGAACTGGGGCATTCTTTTGGCCTGCGCGATGAAAGTCCGAATAGCCAGGCTAAACTTTGCCCTCCCGGGCCGCCTAACTGTGCTACCACTAAAGAAGAGGCCGAAGTTTGGTGGGGAGATTTGGTCGGCAAAGTCTCCAATGCGCGTTTTGTGCGCGGCTGCTGCGGCAATAAGGACTATTTTCGCCCGACCATTGCCTCGTTAATGAACAACCCCGAAAAGGCGCGTAGTTTTGGTCCGGTCAATGAGCTCTATTTACGCCAGGTTTTGCAGGAATTATTGAAGAATAAGGAGAAAAAATGGGATGTGTCCCTATTATTTAAAAGGAGGTGATTTGAAGTGAAGAGGATTTTGATTTCGGGACTGGTTTTATCCGCTTACCTGATTTGCCTTGTACCTTTGGCCGGGGCTGAGGAGATTACTATCAGCACCTATTACCCCGCACCATACGGGGTGTACAACCAGATGCAGGCCAACAGAATGGCGGTGGGCGATACAAATGAGGATGGGCTGATAAACTCTGGCGATCAGCCATCCGAAAACGGCCAATTGTATACAGCCCGCAGTGTAATTTACAAACCGCTGACTAATGTTCCTGTAGGAGGAGAAACAGAGGGCGAGCTGGTTTATGTGGATGCCGATTCGTCTGACTTAGCCCCTGGTGACTTCTATTATTATGGCGGAGGAGGCTGGGCAAAACAGGGTGACGTATCAGGAGGAAATTGCTACGTTCAGTATAATAACAACACATCTTCCCTTGTTACCTGCCCTGGCACTTTAACAAAAGCCGCTGACCTCGGCGTCTGGGGCTGGTGCTACTTACTACAGCGCCAACAGCTTCGAAATGGAGCGTTTTCCGCCGGGAGGCCGTTGTCCTGCCGGTACTTACTGGAGCAGTTGTGAGGCAGGCCGAGCAGCCCTCTGCTGCAAGGAGTAATCTGGTATCTGGAATCTGGAGTTCTGGTGTCCGAATTTTTGTATGAAGACATATAAACATCTATTTGAGCAGATTTGTTCTTTTGAAAACCTGCTTAAGGCGTATGAGCGTTTTCGACGAGGCAAAAAGTGGCGCAGAGATGTTTTGGAATTTGATTACTTCTGCGAAAAAGAACTCCTTGCGCTTCAGGATGAGCTAATTTCTTTGACATGGCAGCCCTCGCCCCCTAAAACTTTTTATATCTTCGAGCCCAGGAAGCGCCTGATTGCGGCGGCGGCCTTACGGGATAGAATTGTGCACCACGCCTACTGCAATGTGGTGGAGCCCATCTTTGACAAACGGCTTATCTATGATACTTATGCCTGCCGCAAAGACAAGGGGACGCTCTCTGCGCTGCGCAGGTTCGGTAAGTTTACGAGAGAGCTCCTTAGTTATTACGACGACAGCAGGATATATTTTTTCAAGGGGGACATTTTAAAGTATTTTGAGAATATAGACCATAGTATCTTAATCAAAGTTATCGAAAAAAGGATTAAGGACGAAAGAACGATATGGTTGACGCGCAAAATACTTGGAACAGGCACAGGCATTCCTATCGGCAATCTCACCAGCCAGTTCTTTGCAAATCTGTATCTGGGAGAGCTTGACCAATTTATCAAGCATAACTTACGAGTAAAGCACTACATAAGATATATGGATGATTTTGTTATATTGGATGTATGCAAGAAAAGATTGGGATATCTGAAGGCAGAGATAGGCGGTTTCCTGAATGACAACTTAAAACTCAGGATTCACCCCCAAAAGCAGGTCATAGCCCCGCTTAGACGCGGTATAGACTTGTTGGGATACAGGGTCTATTCCACGCATAAACGCCTGCGCAGGGATAATGTGAGACGGTTTAGGAAAAGATTAAAGCTGATGCGGTATAAGTATAAGATGGGAAAAATCTCTTTAAACCAGATAAGCAGTTCTATCCGCGGCTGGATAGCGTATAGCAGGAGTGCTCGCAGTTTTAATTTGAGAAAGAAGCTTTTAGGCAATTTTGTCATTTTTAAGGAGAACGAGTAGGTATATAGCAGCTATCTGCGGCGTCTGGGGCTGGTGCTACTATAACAACAGCGCCAACAACTTCGAAATGGAGCGTTTTCCGCCGGGAGGCGGTTGTCCTGCCGGAACTAACTGGAACAGATATGAGGCAGGCCGAGCAGCCCTCTGCTGCAAGCAGTCTTCTGATTGCCAGATTTCTTTTATCTTCACGGAGATAGAAGCCGCGCATAAAAGAAGGCTCCAGCCCGTTTTCCTGCGCAGAGGAAATTGCCTCTGCCAAAAAAGAAAAGGAGGCGACAGATAGTAGGCAGTAAGCAGTATTTAGCCGAACCCTGAAGCCCCTGCTTTTAAAGGACAGGGATGTTAAAAGACTTGTTAATCTTTGCCAAGATTTATGAGTTATTAAAGTGGCTGCATCAAGAATTGGCCAGATTTCCAAAATCTGAAAAGCCTGTTTTAGGAAAGCGGATATATGAAAGCACAATAAATATTTTGGACTCGATTATTGTTGCCAATGAAGAAAAGGACAAGATATCGTTTTTAAAACAGGCCAGTGTAGAACTAGAGAAACTGCGGATATTTTTAAGACTGGCTAAGGATTTTCGCTTAATCAGTATCGGAAAATATGGTTTTGTTTCGAAAGAAGTCAACGAGATTGGAAAGATGTTAGGCGGCTGGATAAAGAAGGCTGCCAGGGGTTGAAGATGTCTACTCACAAAAAAGTCCCGTCGGATTTAATTATTGCCCAGCGGGCTAAGCTCAAACCGATTAGGATTATTGCCAGAGAGTTAGGCCTTAGAGAAAAAGAACTGGAGCTTTACGGAAATTACAAGGCCAAGGTAGCGTTATCCGTTTTACAGCGCTTGAAGCAAAGAAAAAAAGGAAAATACATTGACGTTACGGCCATTACTCCTACGCCTCTAGGTGAAGGAAAGACCGTCAATACCATTGGCCTGGCGATGTCTTTAAATAGAATCGGCAAAAAGACCACTGTTTGTATCCGCCAGCCCTCAATGGGCCCGACATTCGGCATTAAAGGGGGAGCGGCCGGAGGCGGATATGCGCAGGTTGTGCCGATGGAGGACTTTAATCTGCACCTAACCGGCGATGTGCACGCAGTGGGCCTGGCCCATAATCTCTGCGCGGCATTCCTGGACAATTCGATTTTTAAAAAGAATCCGCTGAATATTGACCCTGACTCAATAATGTGGCGCAGAGTAGTTGATGTCTCGGATAGGTTCCTGCGCAACATTAAGATTGGCTTAGGCGCGCCCGAGGACGGGTTTGAACGCGATTCAGGATTTGATATTACTGTGGCCAGTGAAGTAATGGCGATTTTGGCTTTAACCGATGGCTTAAAAGATTTACGCCGGCGCATCGGCCGTATTGTCTTGGCTACCACAAAGGACGGCCGGCCGGTGACTGCCGAAGATATTAAAGTGGCCGGGGCAATGACGGTTTTGCTAAAGGATGCGATCAAGCCGAATCTGTTGCAAACCCTTGATAATACACCTTGTTTTGTGCACGCCGGGCCGTTCGCTAATATTGCCCATGGCAATAGCTCCATCTTAGCCGATCAGATTGCCTTGAAACTTTCGGATTATGTGGTTACCGAGTCCGGTTTTGGCGCTGACTGCGGCGCGGAAAAATTCTTCAATATTAAATGTAGAGCGAGCGCGCTAAAGCCGGATTGTGTAGTAATGGTCTGTACTGTGCGCGCCCTGAAGATGCATTCGGGAAAATTTTCCGTCGTGGCCGGCAAGCCCCTTGATCCGGGTTTGCTTAAAGAAGACTTAGAGGCCTTAAAAGCAGGCTGCTCTAATTTAGAAAAGCAGATAGAAAATATGAAATTTTTTGGTGTGCCTGTGGTAGTGGCGATTAACAGATTTAGCGCGGATAGCAAAAAAGAGATAGAGTTAGTTCGTAAACAGGCGCTGGCTTACGGAGCAGAAGACGCTGTGTTAAGCGAGGTTTGGGCCCGGGGCTCAAAAGGCGGAGTAGATTTAGCCCGGGCTACAGTCAAGGCCTGCCAGAAAAAATCCAGCTTTAAATTCCTTTATCCTTTGGACTGGCCGATTAAGAAAAAAATTGAGACCATTGCCCGGAAGATTTATGGCGCAAAAGATGTACAATACGAAGATACGGCAGAAAAGAAGATAGCGCTATATACAAAGTTAGGGTTTGATAAGTTACCTTTGTGTATGGCCAAGACGCACCTTTCGCTTTCCCATGACCCCAAGCTCAAAGGGCGTCCGCAGGGATTTACCTTGCCTGTTCGCGACATCCGCGCCTCTGTGGGTGCGGGATTTTTGTATCCTCTATGCGGGACAATGCGTACTATGCCGGGCCTGCCAACGCATCCGGCGGGTGAGAAAGTGGATATTGACAGTAAAGGTAATGTGGTAGGGTTATTTTAGTTCGTAGTTCGTTGTTCGTAGTTTGGAAAAATATGTATAAGAATGCATTAAAAAAGTATCTGGATGATTTGGCGAGTAAGCTGCCGGCTCCGGGTGGAGGTAGCGCCGCTGCCTTAACTGCGGCTACAGGCACAGCCTTGTTAAGTATGGTTGCTAATTTCACTTTAGGCAAGGAAAAATATAAAGCTGTGCAAGGTGAAATAAAGGAGATTTTGTTTTCGGCGGAAAGTTTACGCGAAAAATTGATGCAATTAGTAGATCAGGATATTGTTGCTTATAAGAAGCTTTCCAGCGCTTATAAATTACCCAAGGAAAGCACCGAGGATAAGAAAAAACGCAGTTTGGCTATTGAACAGGGGCTAAAGGAGGCCTTAGGCACGCCTTTGGAAATCTGCAAGTGTTGCCATAAAGCGGTTAAATTGTGCCCGGCCCTGGCCAAAAAGGGCAATAGCAATTTAATCAGTGATGTGGGCGTGGCATCTTTATTGTTGCAATCGGCATTTGAGTCGGCGCTGCTTAACGTGGATATTAATCTTAAATACATTAAACAGCAGGAATTCATAGTGGAGGTGAGAGAGATTATTGGGCCGATGCAAAAGGAGCTCAGCGCCATTAGTCAAGAGGTGATTAAGGAAGTAAAGGATAATTTGTTAAACTGTTAAACTTAGGAGGGAGCGGAAAGTGGTCAGAAAGATAGCCGATATTTTGCAAGAGAAAAAAAGGACTTATTCTTTTGAGTTTTTTCCGCCCAAAACCGAAAAGGGCAGAACAAAATTAATAGAAGAGACTGCTAAGGAATTTACCGAGCTTAAGCCGGATTGGTTTTCGGTAACCTATGGCGCCGGCGGCTCAACCAGAGAGTTGACTATTGAGATTGTTGATCAATTGCAGAAACGCTATGGCGTGCCGGTGATGCACCACTTTACTTGCGTAGGGCATAGCCAGGAGGAGTTGAAAAAGATACTCCAGCAGATGAAACAGAGAAATATTCGTAATATCTTAGCCCTGCGCGGCGATGCCCCCGAAGGTGCCCAGTGCTGGACCCCCACCCCCGATGGTTTAGAGTACTGCTACCAGCTGATTGAGCTTATTCGCAGTTATGGCGATTTCTTTAGTATCGGGGTGGCTGGATTCCCCGAGGGGCACATTGATTGCCCGGATAAGGAGACGGATTCAAAATATTTAAAGATTAAGATAGATGCCGGAGGGGAATTTGTGATTACCCAGCTATTCTTTGATAATAAGGATTATTTTGAATATCTGGAGCGGGCTAAAAAGGTAGGTGTAAATGTGCGTATCCTTCCCGGAATTATACCGATTACCAGCTACCAGACACTGCTTAGGTTCTGCGGCACCTGCGGCGCTACTATTCCAGAAAAGGTGCACGAGATATTTAAGCCCCTCGACGGAAATGCCGAGGCTACTTATCGGGCCGGAGTAGAGTTTGCCGTTGGACAATGCAATGATTTACTGGCCGGCGGGGCGCCGGGACTGCATTTTTACTGCTTAAATAAGATTGAACCGACAAAAGAAATCTTAAGCAAAATAAAGCGTTAGGGGAAAAGATGAGCGCGCAGTTATTAGAAGGCAAAGTCATTGCCGGTAAAATTAAAGAAGGCTTGAAGCAAGAAATTCAGTCGCTTAAGCAAAAGCCAAAATTAGTCAGTGTCCAGGTGGGAGAGAATCCTGCCTCCAGTGTGTATATAAAATCACAGAGAAAAAACGCGGAAAATTTAGGCGTCGAATATATGCTGGAAACCTTAGATGCCGGTATCACTCAGCAGGCTTTAATAGAGCTGATTGGCGGGCTGAATGAAGATGCAAGTGTATCGGGGATAATTATTCAACTTCCTCTGCCTAAAGGGATAGATCATCGGCTGGTGATGGGCGCTTTGGCCCCGGAAAAGGATGCCGAAGGGATGCATCCGGAAAACTTAGGCCGTGTTTTATTGGGCGAGGCCCGGATTTGCCCTTGCACCGCACAGGCGGCAATGGAATTAATAGAATCAACCGGCATTAAGCTCTACGGAAAAGAGGCCGTGGTCGTGGGCCATTCCGAAATTGTCGGCAAACCTTTGAGCATGTTATTGCTAAATAGGTTTGTCACCACCACGGTTTGCCATATTGCTACCGGTGAAAGAGGAGTCTTGCCTGAACACGTAGGCCGGGCGGAGATCCTGGTAGTAGCCGTAGGCAAGGCCGGATTAATTAAAGGGGAATGGATAAAACCAGGCGCCATCGTCGTCGATATAGGCATTAATCGAGTGGGTGATCAGATTGTCGGAGATATAGAATTTGAACAAGCAGCTCAACGAGCGGCTTTTATTACCCCGGTTCCCGGCGGCGTGGGTCCCTTGACGGTAACAATGCTAATGCGCAATGTTGTAACCGCATCTAAGCTGCAGCAGATAAACTAGTACCGTTTTCCATTTCAATCGGGAAACTGTCCTAAACGCAATCGGGAAACTGTCCCCCAAATCCCTCTGATTTGCTTGACTTCCCAACCGTTTAATGTTAAAATTGAGCCCTCAATTTGTTACAATTGACAGGTGAGGGGGTATGTCCTTAATCATCCCACCCAATCAAGGTAAAGCTGTTTCTCAAGTTATCCGCAGATGCGTCCTAACTTCAATAGTAACACTACAGAGGAGGTGTAGGTAGATGAAACTGGGAAAGGTAATACTTGCTGGTATCATAGTAGGAGTTTTGAATGCGGTCTGGGGATTCTTGACCTGTGGTAAGTTCTTTAACTGGGTATATGCCTTAGAGCCGACCTTTGTTTGGAAGACAATTGAAGAGATACCTTTTGTATTAGCGAATATTTCCGGTATGATTTTTGCCATTTTGCTGGCTTTAGTTTATGCCCTGGTGCACAAGGGGCTTCCCGGAACAGGCATTATCAAGGGGCTCTGTTTTGGACTTTTTGTTTGGCTGGTGGGCACACTTCCGGGAGTGTTTAGCCTGGCGTTGTTTTCGCGGATTAACCAAACAGTAATAATCTACTGGATAATTTCTGGGCTGATTGTCAATCTCTGGCAGGGCCTAGTGCTCGCCGCGATTTATAAATAACAATTATTTTTTAGGAGTGGACCAATGACTGAAAAGCATATTCAGCGTTCAGCAGATCCGGCCAGTCAGAAGATGATTAAGAAGGCCGAGGATGAGAATATCAAAATTGCCTGGGATAGATATGATGCCATGCAGCCGCAGTGTGGATTTGGTGAGCTAGGGATTTGTTGCCGAATTTGCAATATGGGCCCCTGCCGGATTGATCCTTTTGGGGAAGGGCCGCAAGAGGGGGTTTGCGGGGCAACTAAGGATATGATTGTCGCGCGCAATTTAGCCCGGATGATTGCTTCCGGGGCAGCAGCCCATTCCGATCACGGAAGAGACGTGGCCCATACTTTAATTATGGCTGCTAAGGGTCAAGCCCATGACTATCATCTTAAAGGAACAGAAAAGTTAAAAAGAACAGCCCAGGTATATGGTATTAATACTGAAGGAAAGACTACCGAGAAGATTGCCGAGGAATTAGGCGAGAAATGCTTAGCGGAATTTGGCCAACAGCACGGCGAGTTAAGGCTGGTTTCTCTGGCGCCGAAGAAACGCCAGGAGCTTTGGCGCAAGCTTGGGGTTGTGCCTCGCGGTATTGACCGGGAGATTGTGGAGATTATGCACCGTACGCATATGGGCGTGGATAATGATTACAAAAATATCCTCAATCACGGTATGCGGGCAGCGCTGGGTGACGGCTGGGGCGGCTCAATGATTGCCACTGAACTTTCCGACATTCTATTTGGTTCGCCCGAACCCATTCGGGCAACAGTAAATTTAGGCGTGTTAAAGAAAGACCATGTGAATATTGTGGTGCATGGCCATGAGCCGACACTTTCCGATGTGGTAACAGATGCGGTCAAGGACCCGGAATTAGTCGCCCTGGCCAAAAAATACGGGGCCAAGGGAATAAATCTGGCTGGGATGTGCTGTACGGCAAATGAAATCTTGATGCGCCACGGCATTCCTTCTGCGGGAGACTTCCTGCAGCAGGAGCTAGCCATACTAACCGGAGCAGTTGAGCTGATGATGGTGGATGTGCAATGTATAATGCCGGCGCTATCCAGCGCCGCGGGCTGTTTTCACACCAAATTGGTTACTACTTCGCCTAAATGTAAGTTTCCCGGAGTAGAACACATTGAATTTAAGGAAGAAAGGGCCTTAGAGATTGCTAAGCAGATTATCCGCATGGGCGTTGAAAATTATAAAAACCGGGTTCAGGAACGCGTGGATATCCCGGAAGAAATTAGGGGTTTGGTAGCCGGCTTTACCACTGAAAATACCTTCCGCATTTTAGGAGGAAAGTATCGTTTCACCGTCA
>JAFGCM010000039.1 GCA_016932635.1 Candidatus Omnitrophota bacterium | reverse complement strand
CTTTTCTTATCCGCTTTTAAAATTAAATTCCGTATGAATCTCATTCGTTTGATGTAGCCGTCTATCGCCTGAACAATAAACCTCTTATTACTCAAACAGATATCCGACCAGATCTCGGCGTCAGAAGAGGCAATGCGCGTGGTATCAAAAAAGCCTCTGGCGGCAAAATGCAAACTTCCTTTGGCAACCTTGACTAATTGAGTAGCTGCCAAATGAGGCAGGTGACTGACCAAAGCTACAACCCGGTCATGTTCCTGGGGATTAAGTATTTTTATCCGACAGCCCAGGTGTTGCCAAAATTTAGCAATCCTGTTTAAGGCAACGGAGTTTGTTTTTTTAGTTTTAGTCAAGATACATATTGCGTTTTTAAATAAATCTGCGCGCGCAGAGTCTGCGCCTCTTTTTTCCGAACCAGCCAAAGGATGCGCGCCTATAAAATAAACGCCCTTGGGCAAAAGCCTCTCTATCCTGCGCACAACATCATCTTTTGTGCTACCTACATCAGTAATCAAGCTGCCTTTTTTTAAATAGGGAGCAACCTGGCGAACAATCTGCACAATCCGGCTTACCGGAACTGCCAGAATAACTAAATCTGCATCTTTGACGGCTGCCTTGGCAACTAAACTGCCTTCGGTGATGGCTTTTTTCTGCTTGGCCTTTTGCAGGGATTTTCTATGCCGGCAGACACCAACTACTTCCTTGACTAAACCCTTGCGCCTTGCCGCCAAGCCAATCGAGCCGCCGATTAAACCCGCGCCTATGATTGTTACCTTCTTGAACATATCTTTCGGCTATCGGTTTTGGTTTCGGTTACGTATCGGTTTCGTCTATCGGTTTGGTCTTTCGTCCTAACACGCTAAACGAAACCGAATTACGACAAACGATACTTAACCTAAACCGTAACCTTTTAAGACAAAACCCCTAATTATATTTTTCTTCCTACTGCCTGCGCAACTTTACGCAAATCCTTCATTAAATCGGCGAAGTTTTCCGGCAAAAGTGACTGCGCGCCATCGGATAAAGCCTCTTCCGGATTAGGATGCACCTCAATTAATAAACCGTCGCAGCCGGCGGCTACAGCCGCCTTGGACGCGGAAGAGACGAGGCCCCATTTTCCTGTAGCATGGCTGGGATCAACTATAATAGGCAGGTGGCTTAAGGACTTGACCACCGCAATAGCATTAATGTCCAGGGTAAACCGGGTGTAATCCTCAAAGGTGCGGATGCCTCTTTCACAAAGCATCAGATTAAAGTTGCCTTCGGAAAGAATATATTCGGCGGACATCAACAGCTCTTTAATTGTCGAGGCCATCCCCCTCTTTAACAGCACAGGTTTACGGGAACGCCCAACAACTTTTAACAGGTTAAAATTCTGCATATTCCTGGCGCCGACCTGAATAATGTCGGCATATTTTTCTACTGAGGCCATATCGCGGGTATCCATGAGTTCGGTAACTATCAAAAGACCGGTTTCTTTCTTAGCCTGGGCCAGGAACTTTAAGCCCTTTTCTCCTAAGCCTTGAAAATTGTAGGGGGAAGTGCGCGGTTTAAACGCCCCGCCGCGCAGGACTGTGGCCCCGGCTGATTTTACTTTTTTAGCAATCTCAATCAAAAGTTTCTCTTTTTCTACCGAACAAGGCCCGGCCATCACGATAATCTGCTCAGCCCCTACTTCCAGGCCGCTGCCAATCTTAACCTGAGTACCCTCTTTCTTGAAATCCAGTGCGGCTAACTTATAGGGGCTTAACACCGGCATTACTTTTTCTACGCCGGGAAAAACCTCCAGCGGTTGAATGCTTAAGACGTCCTCTTCCCCGATCACGCCGATAATGCTTCTTTCTTTTCCTTTAGAGACCCAGGGCTTAAGCCCCAATTTCTTTACTTTTTTTACGATGTGTTCAATTTGTTTTTTAGTTGCGTCCGGTCGTAATACTATTATCATCGTTGTTTTGCCTCCTTTAATGCCTGGATGAATTTTTTATTCTCCGGCATTGTGCCTACGGTAACGCGAATAAAATTATTCAGGCCCCAGCCGCGCATATCGCGCACAATCACGCCCTGATCAAGCAAGGCCTGATAAATCCTGGGAGCTGTTTTTCCAACTTTCACTAAAATAAAATTAGTTACGCTCTCTATGTAAGACAGGCCGAGCTGTTTCAGCTGCCGATAAAGATATTGTTTCCCTGCTCTAAGCAGCCGGCGCGTGCGCTCTAGGTGCCTTTGGTCATCCAGGGCGGATAGAGCCGCCGCCTGCGCTAATGAATTTACATTGAACGGGTCGCGCACCCGATTAAGATATTCAATAATTTCCGGACGGGAAATACCATAGCCAATCCTTAACCCGCTTAGGCCGTAGGCCTTGGAAAAAGTCCGGGCGATGATTACGTTATATCGCTTTAGATATTTCAGTGTGCGGGGAAAATCGTTTTTATCCACCAGCTCTAAATAGGCCTCATCAAAATAAACGATTAATCCGCGCGGCAGGGCCCGCATAAACTCCCGCACCTCTTTCGCATTTATATAAGTTCCGGTGGGATTATCCGGATTGGCGATAAAGACCATCTTGGTCCGCGCTGTGATAGCCGCCTTGATTGCCTTTAAGTCATAGCGAAAATTTTTTAGCGGCACAAATTTTATTTTTGCCCCGGCGATGCGCGCGGCCAATTCATAAATTAAAAACGTCGGCCGGGCAATAACTACTTCATCGCCGCGCTCAATAAAGGCCCGCGCGGCGAGCGTAATAATCTCATCGGAACCGGCGCCAAAAACAAGATTATGCTCAGCCAAACCTAACGTTCTAGCCAGCTTCTGCTTGAGATAAAAACAATCACCGTCGGGATAACGGTTGATTTGCCCAAGCGCTCGCTTGATTGCTTGGACGGCCTGGGGAGACGGACCCAGGGCATTCTCATTGGAGGCCAGCTTAATCGCCTGTTTTAGCCGCAACTTCCGCTTTACCTCTTCAATGGGCCTCCCTGGAATATAAGGTTTTATTTTTAAAATACTTTTTCTGGCTATCATAGGGCAGTGGGATATGAACCTAACACCTTTAAAAACACGCACATCTTCTCTAAGCTATTCAGGGCCTTTTTTACTTTCGGGCTTTGGCTGTGTCCCTGTAAATCAGCAAAAAAGTAATAGTCCCAGGCCTTTTTCCGCGAAGGCCGCGATTCGATCTTGG
>JAFGCM010000038.1 GCA_016932635.1 Candidatus Omnitrophota bacterium | reverse complement strand
CTTAGCTTCATTATATGAAGGGATCAAGACACAAATCTTCATAGCCTGTTTGACCAGCGAGGTCTCAACATAAACCACTGTTCAGGATATTGCGCGATAAAAAACTCCAGGGCCAAAGCCACCTGTTGAGTTAAATTCATCACATCCGCTTCCTGATTGCTGGAAGGATGATAAATAATCGGCTTTTCTAAAATTAATTTAAACCGATTATCTGCTATTCTAACTACAGCCACGGGAATAATCGGAGAACCACACTTTATAGAAAATACCGCCGGTCCTTGCGGCATTACTGCATCCTGGCCAAAGAACTTCACTTTTATTCCCTGATCCGGATGCAGATAATCAATATCGCCTAAAAGACCAACCATCTCGTTATTCTTTAAAGCAGAAAAGACCCTGCGGATGGCTGTACCTAAAGGAATTACCCGAACTCCCTTATTTTTCCGGCGTTGCACAAAAAGGTCATTGACTGCTTTTTGTTGATGACTCCAGGCAATGGCGTTAATCTTGTATCCCAGCAAGGATAAAAATATTCCGCCAAATTCCCAGTTGCCTAAATGGGCGCTGACTAATAAAACACCCTTGCGTAAGCTTAAGGCCTGCTCTAAATTCTCTTTCCCTTCAAAAATAACCTTTTGCTTAACGAATTCCAAGTCTATTTTGGGGGCGCGAAAAAACTCTACCAAATACCGGCCAAAACTCACAAACACCATTTTGCTGCTGCGTAAAACCTGATCCAGAGAATCGGTTTTTGAATTTAAAACTACTTTCATATTGTTAATTACAATGTCTCTATCCTTTTTGGACAGCCAATAATAAACTCTGCCGGCAATATCGGCGATAAAATAAGCGCTGTCTAGCGGCAGGCCCTGGGCCACCAATTCACCAATTTTGTATCCCAGATAAAGCATAATTATTTAATCATCTTTAATATTAACTGAGCGATTTTTATTGCTGAATCTGCTTGGGCAAAGGTTCTGGCTTTTTGGCGTAACTGTTCAATTTTAGCGGAATCAGTCAGTAATTTTTCGATTAATGACTTAAGTTGTCTCATGTTATCGGCTTTTAAGGCCGCGCCGTTTCTTAACAGTACCTGGGTATTCTGGCTTTCCTGTCCGGGAAGGGGCTTAACAATGACCAACGGCAGGGCCTTGCTTAAAGCCTCCGTAGAGCTTAAGCCTCCGGGCTTGCTAATAATTAGCGTAGCCAGTTCCATCAATTCCGGGATTTTCTGAGTATAACCCATCAACAAGATCGGTTTGGTGAAATTGGCTTTATTTTTTCTGAACCAGCGATAAAGCGTTCTATTTGTGCCGCAAACTACAATCAGCTGTATCGCTAAGCTTAACTGTTCCAGGGCGCGGGCAATTTGTTTAATCGGCCCTAATCCCTGTCCGCCGCCCATCAATAAGATTACCGGTTCTTCGGCATTTAATCCGAAATTTCGGAAATTCTCTTCGCGATTGATCGGTTTTTGAAAATCCGGGTCGATAGGAATACCCAATACCCGCAAGCGTTCCTCGGGTATTCTTTTTTCCTTGAGCCGCTGTTTAATTTCTAATGATGGGACAACATAAATATTCACTCGATCATTTAGCCAATACATATGCGGGGCATAATCAGTTAATATTCCTACCAAGGGAATGTCCACCTTGTAGCGTTGTTTATAGTCGGCGACCATGCCGCAGGGAAAGGCCTGGGTACATACTACAACATCCGGCTGGAAATTATCAAATAATTCCTTAATTTTTTTTTCGCTGTACCGGTAGATGATCGTGCGCATTTGCTCTACTCTTTTGTATACCTCCTGATTGTCGTATAGATAATCCCAGAGCCGCGGCATGCCCTTGATTACCCCCATATACAGCCGGTTGACTAATTTTTCCAAACGGGGGTTGGCATAATTAAAGGCGTCAATATTACGCACCTTGATCCCTTGGCCTAACTCCTCAAGGGCCTTGGTAATAGCCAAGGCAGCCTGGCGGTGTCCGGATACTTTAGAGATGTGCATTAATAAGATACGCTTTTCGCTCATTTTTATTTAATATAACATAAATAGTAATTTTGAGCAATGGAAAAAGTTACAGAGAAATTTGTAACTTAGGTGGGATTATCGAGGCAAGTCCAGGTCTTTAAAGATTATCTTTACCGAAGACTTATCTATCGGCACGATCACTATTACTTTGTCCTGGTTTTCAGCGATCAAATGGCCGGAGATTACATTTTGATCCTTGAACACAACCTTAGTATCCGGCTTAAACGCCGGCAGTCGGTTAATCAATATTTTGTTCAGGCCTTTTCTGATTTCGCTTTTTGTAAAGTGCGTTTTCAGGTAAAATACTGCTGTCAAGAAAAGAAAAATTTCTAAAAAAATCATAACAAACATCTTTAATTTATGCAGCCCGATTTTACTTACCTGGGTTGTGGTATTGCGGCCGAAACGCTTGGAGAAATACAATGCCTTATCCGCTGCCTTAATCAGTGACTCCGGCTCCCGGGCATCATTAGGATAAACGGCTAAGCCACAGCTGATAGTCATTTTGAACAAGCGACCGTTAAATAAAAACGGCCGGCTGCGCATCGCCATGTTAAACTGTTTGGCTAAATAAAGGGCCTGTTTGATATTTTGCGTATTAAATAAAACCACAAATTCATCCCCGCCGTAGCGGTAAATCATCCCTTTTTGCTGCAGGCACATCCGCAGGGTGCCGGTAATAAACTTCAGGAATTCATCTCCCCAAAGATGTCCGTACTTATCGTTGATATTCTTAAAATGGTCGATATCCAACAAAAGCAGAAATAATTTTTCACTGCGCAGTTTAGCGTCAAAGATCTTACGCCGCAAATCGGCAAATAGGACATCTCTGGTAAATGCCCCGGTTAAAGAATCTTTTTGCATTTCGTTGACTTGATTCATCTTAGTCCATAGCCTGAAGCGCTTCCTGGAGTAAAGGCAGCAAAGAGTTAAGCTCTTCTTTGGTTAATCTACCCAGCTTGGCGAATCTAAGATTTCCTTCGCTATCTCTGGTTTCCCGGCTAATCTGTAACTTCTTCTGACCCTTGTTATAAGAAAACACACTGACGCTTAAGCGTCCGGAATCGTTTTCTATAGATTTAGAAAACAGGCTTTGATCAAGGCTGCTGTCATAAGGCATCACTTACCTCCTTTTATTTTGCTTTTGGTTTCTTGGGAATAATCAGCCACATTAACAGATAACCGATAATCCCGGCTCCATAGGACAGTACTGTCAATAAAATAAACAATACCCTGAAGATAGTCGCGTCTTTGTCGAAGTATTCTCCTAATCCGCCGCAGACACCTGCGATTTTTCGGTTACTCTCAGATAAATAAAGCCTTTTCATTGTTTAACTCTCCATAGTCATTAGCTTCTTCAGCCGCTGGCAAGCCAATTTTAATCTGGGCTCATCCTCAACTAAGGCGAAACGAATATATCCTTCGCCCAATTCGCCAAATCCGGCTCCCGGGGCCGCGACCACACCGGCCTCGTTGACCAAAAGCTCGGCGAATTCCAAAGAACTTAAGGCGTCATATTTGAGCGGGATCCGGCTCCAGATATAAAAAGTGCCTTTAGGTTTTTTTGCTTTCCAGCCGATACTGTTTAACCCTTCTACAAAAACATCTCTTCTTCTGCGATAGGTTTCTACAGTCTTTTTAACACAACTTTGGGCGCCAGTCAAGGCTTTAATCGCTGCATATTGAATGGGCGGAAAGATACCAAAATCAATATAACTCTTGGTCTTGGCCAATGAGGCGATGATGCCTTTAGAGCCCACGGCAAAGCCGATCCGCCATCCGGGCATATTATAAGATTTAGAAAGCGTATGAAACTCGATAGTTTTCTTCCTTAAGCCCTTAACCTGCAAAAAACTTGGGGCGCGATAACCGTCAAAGACAATATCCGAATAGGCCAGGTCGCTGGCAATAATTATATCCTTATCCTTGACCCAGCGGCCCACTTCCTGATAAAAGCCTAAATCTACGCAAGCGGTAGTGGGATTGTGCGGGTAACTTAAAAATAGCATCTTGGCCATCCGCACTACACTGCTGCTAATATTTTTAAGATCCGGCTTGTAATCATTTTCTTCATTAATCGGAAGATTGTATAGGACCCCTCCAGCCATAATCACTCCATTAAAATGCACCGGATAAGTCGGAGATGGAACCAAGGCAATATCGTCGTGGTTCAAAAAAGCCAAGGACAGGTGGGCTACGCCTTCTTTGGAGCCGATCAACGGCAGCACTTCACTGCGGGGGTCCAGATCAACATTAAATCGCTCTTTATACCAGTTGGCCACCGCCTGCTTAAATTTGAGCTCCGCCGGTTCATTGGGCCGGGGATAACGGTGGTTTTGCGGATTCTTCGCCTGTTTGCATAACTCCTCCACCACATGCTTAGGCGCAGGCTGATCGGGATTACCCATCCCCAAGTCAATCAGGTCGATTCCCCTCTTTTTCGCCTCTTCCTTTAAGTGGTCGATAATAGTAAACAAATAAAGCGGCAAGCGTTTCATTCTGTTTGCTTCGTGCATTGTTATACTCCTATGTTCTTAAATGATTTTTTTATTAGTTCAGCTGAAGAAAGAAATTCGGCTTTTTCTTCCTTGGTCAATTTCAATTCAATAATTTCTTCGATGCCCATTCTGCCTATTTTTACCGGAACACCAATGCACAAGTTTTTTAAACCATACTCACCGTTGACCAAAACCGAAGCGCAAAAAATACTTTTGCGGTCTTTGACGATTGCCTCTACCATGGCAAAGACGCCGGCTGAAGGGCCATAATAGGCACTGCCATGACCTAATAATTTGACAATTTGCCCGCCAAAACCTTTGGTTTCCTCGATGATTTTTTTAATTCTGTCCTCGGGAAGCAACTCGGTAATCGGCTCGCCCTTTACGCTCGATAGCCTGGGCAACACGACCATGCTATTTCCATGTGCGCCGATAACTATAGACTCGATCAGCTGACTGGCAACATCTAATTCCTGCGCGGCTAACATATTAAAACGGCTGGCGTCTGAGACACCACCCATGCCCATAACCTGATTGGCGGCAAAACCGGTAGTTTTATAAGTTAAATAGGTCATCTCATCAAGCGGATTAGTGACTACAATCACTATAGCGCTGGGGGCATAACGGGTTATTTTTTGGCTAACTTCCTGAACAATAGCGGCATTAGTTTTCAATAAATCTGCCCGGCTTTCTCCTGGCTGACGAGTCTTGCCCGCGGCAACCACCACAATATCCGCTGCGGCAATTCCCTGAAAATCAGTCCTGCCGGAAATACTATGAGCATAGCGCATAATTGAGGAGGCGCTACTTAAATCCAAGGCGCAAGCCATAGCTTTTCCTGGAACAATATCCACCAGAACCAGATCCGCTAAATCGGCTTCAGCAATGCGCTGGGCAGATGTCCTGCCCACATCCCCGGCCCCAATAATCGCTACTTTCATCTTAACCTTTCAATAATGGCACCAGCCATCTGGCTTGTACCTATCGCAGTATGTTGGTCTTGTTTTTCTTTAAAATCATAAGTTACGTGTTTTCCCTCTTTGATCACCGCGCAAACAGCCTGTTCAAGCCTGTCGGCAGCCTGCGCTTCTCCAATATGCCTAAGCAGCATTACTCCGGAAAGGATCATCGCCGTGGGATTTACTTTATTCCTTCCTTTATACTTGGGGGCACTGCCGTGGGTAGCCTCAAAAATAGCAATCTCATCCCCGATATTAGCCCCCGGGGCCAGGCCTAGCCCCCCGATCAATCCTGCGCATAAATCTGAAATGATGTCTCCGTAAAGGTTAGGCAAAACTAAACAATCATACTCCTGTGGATTTTTGACTAACTGCAGGCACATATTATCAATCAATCGGTCATCAAATTCAATCTTTCCGCTATATTCTTCAGCTATTTCCCGGGCAACCTTTAAGAAAAGTCCGTCGGTAAACTTCATAATATTGGCCTTGTGCACACAGGTCAGCCTCTTTCTATTATTGGCCAGGGCATATTCAAAGGCAAAGCGGATAATTCTTTTCGTGCCGGTTATAGAAATAGGTTTAATGCTTAGGGCGCTATCCGGGCTGATTTTTTTAGCGCTAATTTGATTGATTTTTTCTAAAATACCATGAGTTTGCTTTTTGCCCTGCTCAAACTCAATTCCTGCGTAAAGATCTTCCGTATTTTCCCTGATTACTACCAGGTCAATATCTTGATAACGGGAGCGAACACCGGGATACCATTTACAAGGACGCAGACACGCATACAAATTAAACAACTGTCTGATCGCTACATTGACCGAGCGAAAGCCTTCGCCGATAGGCGTAACCACCGGCCCCTTAAGCGCAATCTTATTTTTCTTAATGGAAGAAAGCGTAGCCTGAGGCAACAGTTCTTTGTCTTTCTTCAGGGCCTCTGCTCCGGCCAGGACCTGTTCCCATTCAATCTTGACTCCGGTAGCATCAATACAACGCTGGGCCGCCTGGGTTACTTCCGGGCCGATGCCGTCTCCTGGAATAAGAGTAACTTTATACATCGAAATTAAGTTTTTTATGCTTTTGAAAATATTTTACCAAACCACCGCTTTTAAGTAAAGCCTTCATTATTGGGTCAAGCGGCCGGATGGAAATATCTATTTTTCTTGTTTTATTTTTCAAATAACCTTGATCTAAATCCAGCTCCAAGGTGTCG
>JAFGCM010000037.1 GCA_016932635.1 Candidatus Omnitrophota bacterium | reverse complement strand
TAATTTCGGTCATTCGGTCATTGTATATTGTTTGTGATTTGTTATTTGTATATTGTAATTTAACGTTGTTCGCAATTTTAACCACTAATCATAATCCAATTTCCTTTATTACTGTTTTCAGATTAGCCGGCAAGACCTTAGGCTGCTCAATTGAGGCAATTGCCCGTTCGGGGTCTTTTAAGCCATGGCCGGTTAATACGCAGACGATGCGTAGTGTTTGTTTATTATTTATCGTTTTTTGTTTACAGAAATAATTATTTTTAGCCAGTTTTAGAAGTCCGGCAACGGAAGCCGCCGATGCCGGCTCAACAAAAATACCTTCCTGGGCGGCCAAAAGTTTATAAGCAGAGATGATTTCCTGGTCAGAAACTAGATCAATTAATCCACCGGATTCATCGCGGGCGGCCTCGGCCGCTTTCCAGCTAGCCGGATTGCCAATTTTAATAGCCGTAGCTAAAGTCTGGGGGTCTTTGACTACCTGTTTGCGCACAATCGGCGCTGCGCCCTCGGCCTGAAATCCGCACATCTTGGGTAAATGTTTAATCCGGCCGATTTTTTTATACTCTTGATACCCCTTCCAATAGGCGGTGATATTTCCGGCGTTTCCCACAGGAATAAAATGATAATCCGGGGCCTCTGCTAAAACATCGCAGATTTCAAAGGCCGCGGTCTTCTGTCCTTCAATCCTGTTGGGGTTTAAAGAATTGACCAGGGTAATCGGGTATTCTTTGGTAATCTGGCGCACCAGCTCCAGACAATCGTCAAAATTTCCGTCGATAGCGATGACCTGCGCGCCGTGAATTAGGGCCTGGGCCAGTTTGCCCAGGGCAATCGAGCCCTTAGGAATCAGCACTACACATTTCATTAAGGCCACTGCTGCGTAGGCCGCCGCCGAAGCCGAGGTGTTGCCTGTTGAGGCGCAAATTACCGCCTGGGCCCGTTCTTCTTTGGCCTTGGAAACGGCAACAGTCATCCCCCGGTCTTTAAAAGAGCCGCTGGGATTTAGGCCTTCGTATTTAAGATAGACCTCGACATTCTTGCCCGGCATTTTACTTAATGACTGGGCTAAGACAAGCGGGGTGTTACCCTCCTGTAAAGTAATTATTGGGGTCTTCTCGCTAACCGGAAGATACCAGCGGTATCGTTTAATTACGCCTTGATAGCTCATCTTAGAGCTGCTCCACTCTGATCGCTACTGTCTTGCGCCTAATATTTTCCAGGCGGTCGATTTTTTCTAAGGCCAGGCGCAAGGAACGTTCGCTGGCCTCATGGGTCATCATCACAATCGGCACAATCTTGGCCCGTTTCCTGGCTTTTTGCGAGACACTGGCAATACTAATCTTATGCTGTCCCAGGATTCCGGAAATGATCGCCAGGACCCCGGGCCGGTCAATGGCCATAAACCGGATATAGTAGCAGGAATTAATCTCCTTAATCTGACGCACGCGACGAATATTGCCTTTGTAGAGGAGGCACGGTTTTACCGGTTGAACCTTGGACTGCAGGGCATAAACTAAATCGGCAATATCGCTGATTACGGCGCTGGCGGTAGGAAATTGCCCGGCCCCCTCACCGTAAAAAGCCTGCTCGCCGATCAAGTCCCCGCGGATATAAATGGCATTGTAATTGCCGTTAACCGAAGACAACAGATGCTCATGGGGAATCAGTGTCGGCTGAACCCGAAGCTCCAATTCATCCTGTTCACATTTAGCAATCGCTAAAGGCTTAATCGTATAACCCAATTCCTGGGCATAAGTAATATCATTTAAGGAAATGTCGGTAATACCTTCAATATGAATTTGCTCCAGAGTAATCCAGCGCCCAAAACCTAAGGCGACTAAAATCACCAGCTTATGCGCCGAGTCTATACCTTTTAAATCCAAGGAAGGATTTTTCTCGGCATAACCCTTTTGACGGGCAATTTTTAAAGCCTGGCGAAAATCCCAGTTCATCTGCGCCATCTGCGAAAGGATGTAGTTGGAGGTGCCGTTAACAATCCCGTAGATACTCTGGATCCGGTTGGCCAAGAGGCTCTCCCGCAAGGCCTTGACAATCGGGATACCGCTTCCTACGCTCGCCTCAAACTGCACCTGGCTTTGATTGACTTTGGCGGCCTGAAAAATTTCTTCGCCGCAATCGGCCAACAGCGCCTTATTGGCAGTGACCACGTGCTTTTTACGCTCTAAGGCCTGAAGGATAATTTCCTTGGCCGGATGGATGCCGCCGATTAGCTCAAGG
Organism: Candidatus Omnitrophota bacterium; assembly: GCA_016932635.1. GTDB lineage: Bacteria > Omnitrophota > Gorgyraeia > JAFGHF01 > JAFGHF01 > JAFGCM01. The sequence continues at coordinate 7,877 of JAFGCM010000037.1, read as the reverse complement.
ACAATCTTAATCTGCGGGTCATCCAAGATTTCCTTGACATTGCGGCTTAAGACAGCGGGGCTCACCTGGACAATCCTTTTGCGGCGCAGGTTTACGTCGCAAATCTTCTTCAGATGGATTTGCACGCCCAGCTTTTTCTTCAAAAGATTAGCGTGCACTTTTAAGGCCTTGACTACACCGCTACCTACTGTGCCAAAACCTACCAAACCAATATCTATTCTCTCCATTTTCTTTCCCTTTTTCTATAAACTAAAGTCGGGACGGGCGGACTCGAACCGCCGACCCCTTGAACCCCATTCAAGTGCGCTACCAAACTGCGCTACGTCCCGCTGTTGGTCTGTCGGTCAGTCAGTCAGCTAGTCAGTTAGTCTATCAGTTTGCAAAAGACCAGCCGACCAGCTGACGAGCTGACCAATTGACTAAATTATTATACCTACTTTTTAAGGGCTTGTAAAGGAGAGATTTTAGCTGGCTAAGACATCGATACCCACTGTTTTGAGCAGTTGAGCGAGCCTGGCCAGGGGCAGGCCCACTACATTATAGAAATCGCCTTCGATACGCCGAACCAAGGTCCCGCCTAAATCCTCAATGTTGCAGGCGCCGGCCTTGTCTAACGAATGCACTCTCTCTAAATACCCTTTAATTTCTTTTTCGCTTAAACGGCGCATAAACGACCTAGTCTTTTCGTAAGCGCAAATGGTTTTATTTCGGTCCAAGTCGATAATCGCCAAACCCGTATATACCCAATGCGGATGGCGAGTGAGCGTTTTTAAAATCCTTAAGGCATCGGGAAAATCCTTGGGCTTGCCGATTAACCGGCCCTTACAGAGAACCACTGTATCGGCCCCAATGATTACCCCGGATTTAAACCTGTGGGCGACCTGTTGGGCTTTCATTAAGGCATTATATTTAACTAAACTGGCGCAGGAGCGTCCAGGCCGCGCCTTTTCCTTAAAATTACTGGGGACAATTTTAAATTTTAAGCCAATAGCCCTCAATAGGCTCGCCCTTCTGGGTGAGCGCGAGGCCAAAATGATAGCGCGCTGTTTCAAATTTTCACCCCTGGTTTTTGGCGGCATTTTCTCCGGCTAAATAGCCTGTAGAAAAGGCGGCCTGGAGATTGTAACCGCCGGTTTTTCCGTCCACATCAATAATCTCTCCGGCAAAATATAGGCCTTTAATCAGCTTAGACTGCATAGTTCGCGGGTCAATCTCTTTTGCAGAAATCCCGCCCCGGGTCACCATCGCCTGTTTCAATGGTAGAAAGCCGCTAATCCCCAAGCGAAAATCTTTCATTAATCCGAGCAGTTGTTTTCTTTCGGCTTGAGTCAGTTGATTAACTTTTTTATCTGGTCTAATTTTAGTCAAGGCAATAAAAACAGAAATTAGGCTGTGAGGCAGAAAACTTTTGAGTAAATTTTTCAGGATCAGCCGGCCTTGCAGCTCGCGCTCAAGGCGCCGCTTGAGTAGCTCCGGACTTAATCCCGGTTTAAAATCTATCGAAAACTCTACAGCTTCCTTGCTCCTTAATAAATCTACAATGTCACCGCTCAAAGATAATACTACCGGTCCGGAGACGCCAAAATGGGTAAATAACAGTTCCCCGATTTGGGAAAACTTCCTCCTGTCATTTACCAAAAGGCAAATCCGCACATTCTTCAGGGTTAAGCCGGCTAAATCCTTGACCCATTTCTCTTGAGTAAGCAAAGGGACCAAGGCCGCACGTAGCGGGATAACTCGGTGGCCTAATTTTTCCGCTATCTGCTGGCCGTCTCCGCTAGAGCCGGTTTGCGGAAAAGAGCCCCCGCCGGTAGCCAAAATTACGCCTGTTGCCGCTAAGATGCGTCCGTCGTCTAACTTTACTGCCGCTACGCGTTTTCCTTTAAGTAGAATTTCCCGCACAGACCGATTATAGATAATCTCGACTTTTACCTTAGCTAAATATTGCTCTAACACTCTCAAGATGTCTTGGGCGCGCTCACTGCGGGGAAACACCCGGCCTTGTCTTTCTGTTTTAAGGGTAAGGCCGGCCTGCTCAAAGAAAGCCATCAGCTCCTGATTAAAGAAGTGACTGAAGGCATTACGTAAAAATTGGCCCGTAGGATTAAAATTTTCCAGGAAGGTATTGATGTCCCCGATATTGGTTAAATTGCCTCTTCCTTTTCCGCTTAGACAAAGCTTCCTGCCTAAGCTGCTTCCCTTCTCAATCAGCAGTACCTTCTGTCCTAACAGTCCGGCCCTGATGGCGGCCATCATTCCCGCTGCTCCTCCTCCGAGCACAATAATTCTTTTCGGTATTTTTATGTTCACTTATTCCACCTGGTTAAAATTAACGCCCAAAAACTTATTGCGCTCAAACTCTGTAGGCTGATCTTGAATCCAGCCGTTCTCCAAGCCCAAATCTGAAGCCGCAGCAACTACTTCTTTCCACTCTGGCTGATTAATTTGTCTGGCTAATAGAGGCATATCTTTGGCTAAATAAGTAGGATAATACTGGCTCATTAAACTAAAGCTAACCTCAACGGAAAGCTCTTTGGCTAAAAATTGCATCAGCTTTTTTGTCCCGGAAATCCGATTAGGCAAAACTAACAGGCGCACCAGGAGTCCTCTCTGCGCCAGGCCATTTGTTATTTTCAAATTACCTACCTGCCGATACATTTCTTTAATGGCGGCCTGATTGACTTGGGTAAAGTTAGGTAACGAGGAATATTCGAGCGCCAACTTATCGTCGGCATAACGCATATCGGCGAGATAAATATCCACGAGGTTCTCTAATAGCTTTAACGTCGGCACGGCATCATAGGCCATCGTATTATAGACCAAAGGAATGTTTAAGCCCTCGGCCTTAGCCAGCTCTAAAGCGCCGATAATCTGCGGCACAAAATGCGTGGGAGAAACCAGATTAATGTTGTGGGCGCCTTGAGCCTGTAAACTAAGCATCGCTTGCGCTAACTTTTCTAATGAGCACTCTTTTCCCTGACCAAGCTGGCTAAAAGTATAGTTCTGACAATAGACACAGCGGGAATTACAGCGGCTGAAAAAGATCGTCCCGGAGCCGCTGCACCCGGATATCGGCGGCTCCTCGCCCTGATGCAGATGATAGCCATAGACAGAAGCTAACGCCCCGGCCCGACAAAAACCCCTTTTACCCTGAAGACGATTTACCCGGCATTGATGCGGACAGAGGGTACAATTTTCTAACAGTTGTTTAAGTTCTTTCTGCATTTGTTGAAGCCGGTTTATTTAAGTTTTCCGGCCAGTTGACCGCAGGCAGCCGAGATATCTCTGCCTTTAGATTCTCTAAGAGTTGCCTGCACGCCTTGCTTAAGCAACCGCTTGAGAAATATGCCGGTCTCTTCGCCTGGTGTCGGCTCAAGGTCTAAACCGGTAACTCTGCTCAATGGGATTAGATTAACCTTGGCCCCTAAACGCTTGGCTATCTTGGCCAGCTGATCAGCCTGTTGTAAGGCATCATTTTTATCTTTGATTAAGACATACTCCAGGGTAAGCTTACCGGCAAAATTCGCGCAAGAGCTAATCAGCTCCTTGAGCCGATAGCGTCGATTAATCGGAACCAACGTATCCCTTAACTGATCATCGGCAGCGTGCAACGATACGGATAAGTTAATCTGCGGGTTTAACTTTTTTAGTTTCTCGATGCCGGGGATGATACCGCAGGTAGAAACAGTAATCCTTCTTGAGCCGATATTCATACCTTCTTTAGCATCCATAATCATAATTGCCTTGGATAGATTATTGAAATTATCCAGGGGCTCACCCATCCCCATAAATACGTAATTGGTAATTTTATGTTTAAGCTTGTGTTGTAAAAATAAAATCTGGTTTGTAATTTCCCCTGGTAAAAGATTACGCACAAAGCCCCTCCTGCCGCTGGCGCAGAAAGAGCAGGCAAATTTACAGCCCACCTGTGTAGAAAGGCATACAGTCTTTCGCTCTTGGGCAAATATCAGTACGCTCTCGATAAAAGTTCCGTCCGCCAGTTTAAACAAAAATTTCTCTGTGCCGTCACTGGAGCGAAGCTGTGCGCTAAGCTCTACAGTCCCTATAACATACTTCTTTTCCAGCTTATTACGCAGTGTCTGTGAAATCGTACTCATCTGCTCAAAACTAGCTGCCCCTTTTTGGTAAAGCCAAGAAAATATCTGCTTCGCCCGGTAAGCCGGCTCTCCCAAAACAGCCACTATTTTTTCTAGTTCTTCCAATGTAAGATCTTTAATATTCTTTTTAAGCATTTCTTTAAATTATTTAAGTTTAATTGCAGCTGATAGTTTAGAGATGATAATTATTCGGCTTTTTTCTCTCTAAGCATTAAGTCCCGGACAGCCTGGCGGGGGTCTTTGTCCTCGTAGAGGACGGCATAAATTTGGCGGGTGATGGGCATCTCGACATTATACTTTTGGGCCAGCATAAAGGCGGATTTAGCGGTGCGCAGACCTTCAGCAACCATTTCCATTTTGGACAGGATATCAGGCAATTTCTTTCCCTTGCCAATCTGTTCCCCCACCCAGCGGTTGCGGCCGTGAGTACTTATGCAGGTGGTGACTAAGTCACCCAAGCCGCTTAATCCGTAAAAGGTCTCTTGGCGCGCGCCCATCTTTAAGCCTAAACGGGTAATCTCAACCAGTCCCCGGGTTAAGATGGCGGCTTTAGTATTGGCGCCGAAGCCTAAGCCATCAGAAATACCGCAGGCAAGGGCAATCACATTTTTTAATGCGCCGCCCAGCTCAACACCTACCAAATCGCAGCTGGTATAAACCCGAAATCGCTCACAGATAAAAATATCCTGAATTTGTTCAGCCAGCGCGATATCCTCACTGGCCACTACGCAGGTAGTCGGGATGCCCCGGGCCACTTCGTAGGAAATAGTCGGTCCGGAAAGAACAGCTACCGATTGCCTTCCCCAAACATCCTGAATTAACTCTGAAACACGCATCAGGGTATCATTTTCGATGCCCTTGACTGCGCTAAGAATGAGTGTCCCGCCAAGGCTTTCTTTTTTAATTCGCTTAAGCACGCCGCGTAAAAAATGGGATGGTATCGCTAAAATAATTAAAGCGGCGTCTTGAATCGCTTCCTGGAGATGTTCAGAGAAACTAATCTCTTTGGGGATTTTTACACCCGGCAAAAACTTAGGGTTTTGCCTTTTTTTATCTAAAATCCGCAAATAATCGGCAAACGGGCCCCAGAGGCTTACCCTGTAGCCCTGCTGCTTGAGCAAAATGGCTAAGGTTGTGCCCCATCCACCATCACCGATCAGCGTAATTTTTGCACCCTTGGCTATTGTATTCATAGTAAATATATGTTAATATAATCGATAAGTGAAGTCAATAGAAACCTTAAAAAGCTGCCCTGAAGGGGTAAACAGATGTCTACGCAATTAGCTCACCACCGGCCGCAATGGAAAACCCATATCGGATTTTTATTAGCGGCCATCGGTTCAGCCATCGGCCTGGGAAACATCTGGCGCTTTCCTTATTTATGTTACAAAAACGGCGGCGGGGCATTTTTAATCCCCTATTTCGTGGCTCTGCTAGTGGTCGGCATTCCTTTAATGATTTTAGAAATTGGCCTGGGGCACAAAATGCGCGGCTCGGCCCCGGCCTCATATGCGACCATCAGCAAACGCTGGGAGTGGACTGGCTGGTGGCAGATTATCTTTGTGATGTTTGGCATCGTACTTTATTATTCCGTGGTCATCGCCTGGTGTTTGAATTTTTTCTTTTACTCATTCAGCCTTTCCTGGGGGGCCGACCCGAATCAGTTTTTCTTCAAAAATTTCTTAATGACGAGCGCCTCCCCTTTTCAAATTGGCGATATCCGCACGCCGATTTTATTTTCTCTGGCGGTAGTTTGGTTTTTAAACTGGTTTATTGAGTTCCTGGGAGTGGAAAAAGGCTTAGAGCGGGCCAATAAATTCTTTATGCCGCTACTTTTTCTGCTGATGGCAATACTGGTATTTTGGAGCGTGCGTCTTCCCGGGGCCCAGCAGGGCTTAAATATTTATTTAAAACCCGACTTTAGCAAGTTAAAGGAAATGGGCGTCTGGATTGATGCCTTCTCGCAGATATTTTTCACGCTTAGTCTTGGCTTCGGCATCATGATTGCCTATGCCTCGTATCTACCCAAAAAAGTAGAGATTGTTAAAGACGCTATTACCATCAGTTTAACCAACTGTTTTTTCTCTATTTTCGCCGGGTTCGGCGTATTTGCGGTTTTGGGCTATATGGCCCAGGCCACGGCCCAGCCGGTAAACGCAGTGGTTTCCCAATCCATTGGCCTGGCCTTTGTCGCCTTTCCTAAGGCTATTAGTTTGTTGCCTACGCTATCGAGGATTTTCGGAATTTTATTCTTTGGCAGCTTAGTCATCGCCGGGCTTTCTTCCTCCATCTCAATAATTGAGGCCTTTACTTCAGGCATTGTAGATAAATTTCACTATTCCCGAAAAGCGGTGGTTTCGATCATTTGTATCAGCGGATTTTTAGGAAGTATTATCTTCACTGCCCAAGGGGGGTTGTTCTGGTTAGATATCGCGGATCACTTCCTGACCCAATACGGCCTGGTGATTGCGGCCATTCTGGAATGTATTATTATCGGCTGGATTTATCAAGCCAAAAGGCTAAATGAACACATTAATCATACTTCCACCTTGAGGCTGTCTTCCCTGTGGAACCATCAGGTCAAGGTAATCATTCCCATTGTCCTGGTAATTATTCTGGTTAATTCTTTGATCCAGGAATTTTCCTCGGCCTACGAAGGCTATCCGGTTTTATCTTTGATTTTGATTGGGCGGGACTGGCTGATCTTCAGCCTGTTTGCTGCTGTGGTAATTTCCGCCCGCAGCTGGAAGATCGAGCCCAGCCAGCGGATGCAACATTAGGGCCGGGGGTATTTGGCTAAGACCTCGGTTTTAATTCCGCCGCGCGGATTAAATTCACCGCGCAGCTCCATCCATTTTGGCCTGCAGGCACGCACGGCATCTTCTAAAATCCGGTTCACAACATTTTCGTTAAAAATCCCTAAGTTGCGATAACCGAGTAAATAAAATTTTAAAGACTTTAGCTCCAGACAAAGCCGCTGGGGCATATAGCGGATGGTAATCAGGCCAAAATCGGGAAGTCCCGTCTTGGGACAAATGCAGGTAAATTCAGGAATGGAAATATTAATTTCGTAGCTTTGGTATTGATTAGGAAAGCACTCTATTTTAGGCAGTCTTGCCTTTACTCCCGAAAGAGCATGCCGCCTGGTGTATCCGGCCATCTTTTCCCTCCTTTAAACTAAAGGCGCAGCCGCAATAATCCTGATGATAAAGACCGTACTGCCTGGATAATTCCTGGGCTCGCTTGAAACCATTTTGCTTTTTAAAGTCGTGCACTAGAAATCGGCCCTGGCCTACCCTTTGGCCAATCTCATTGATTACCTGGGCATCTTTGTGCGGACTGACTGTCAGCGTGGTGGTAAAAAAATTGAACCCTTTTTCTTGGGCGAAGCTGGCGGTCTGCTCCAGGCGCAGCGTAAAACAGCTGGCGCACCTTTTGCCTGATTTCTCCGGCTCATTTTCTAAACCCTGAACCTTGAGCAACCATTCATCCAAATCATATTCGCCGACAACTAAAGGAAATTTCTGCTGCCGGGCCAACTGTTCGGCTGATTCGAGGCGACGCAGGTATTCTTTCCTAGGTTGGATATTGGGATTATAAAAATATCCGTTTACCTGGTAACTTTCTCGTCTTAAGCTTTCTACAACTGCTGTGGCACAAACTGCACAACAGATATGTAACAAGACTCTCATTTAAAACGTCTTTCCAGGAGCCGATACTCCTGCCAGAGCTCATCGGGTAAATCTTTTTTAAACTGGC